>JAFGAF010000076.1 GCA_016933815.1 Prolixibacteraceae bacterium | reverse complement strand
GCTTACAAATGCCACGTAGCGGCGCATGTAATAAAGCGTAACCATTGATGCACCTATGCCCACCAGTGCGTTATTGGCATCGTTCCATTCGGGGCGTTGTGTGTTCATCCAAATACCTGCACCGGGCACAAAATTGCTGAGCTTCGATAAAAGCGGCACCAACAATTTCTCGGTCATGTTCACTTTTAATGTTCCGTTTTCTGTTTGAATCAGTTTACCGTCGGAACCTATTTCTTTTTCAAGCTGAAGGCAACGCGTTTGTTTCTCATCGTCGAAAACGATGGAGTCGTTGGGGTTTTTGATTAATTCGTTATAAGCCTTTATTTTATAAGGCACATTGGCATAAGTGAATAATTTTTCGCTTAACCATTCTTCCAAGTTGCCCGGAAAAAACTTAGCCGAAAGCTCCAGTAATTTTTCGAGGTAAATAATTTGGTGGTCGCCCCAATAGCCAATGTTCGACCACGGGTCGTCGGGGTCGAGTACTTCCCACTCAATACCGTAGCGGGTAATTTTGTAGGCATTGTACCCATCAATGGTCGATGCGTTAAGGAATTTGGCAATCATGCCCGGTACAAATTCGGGGTACGACATGGCCAGCGCTTCCCAATTCTGAAAAATATCGCGCCAATTGCCTTGGTAGTAAAGCGATGGGCTGCCATCGTCGTTCTTTAATTTAATATCGAATAAGTTCCAGGGACGACTTGGGTCGCCATGCCTGCGGCTGAACATAAGCGGCAGATACTCCAATCCCAAACGGGTTAAATCAGTATCGCCTTTTTGTTTGAGCTGATCAATTAAACTGTAATAATCCATTTGGCTTTCGAGGCCAGCCAACCAAGCCTTATTTTTTGAAAAAGTATTTCGATTACAGTGTTTTACATGCTGAATAAAATCGGAAGTATGAACCTGATAATCGTTAAAAGGCACACCGCCCCTCATACAGTTGAACAGGGTATTGGCAAAATGACGTTTCACATTAAGCGTGTCGGCAGTAAGTTGTAAACCATCGGCTTTGGCTACTATCGAAACCAGGTTCTGAGTGCCTTTTTTCACGTCATTTTCAATTTCGGAAGCAACGTTGGGGCATGTTTTTAAAAAGTTGATGCATTCTTTTATTTGAACAATATCCTGACTCACTTCGGCTGCCATGTACCAAGTTTTTGGGCTATCGGGGCTAAGCTTAAAGTCAGCATTGATAAAGTATGCACCTTTTGTGCCTAAGGTTTCAGTTTCAGGCCCAATATCGGAACCTTGGCAAAAGCGGTTGAGCTGTTTGGTACTCAGCAATATTTGTGGGTTCTCGAAACCGCAACTCCAAACGGTAGTTGCCTTAAGCGCTTCGCTGGGCTCGGCCCTGTCAACAGGTATTGAACTAAGCCTGTAGATGGCTAATGTTGAATCTTCAACTTTTTCCGTTTTTTTATATGCATCAACCAAAGTACTAAGCATACCTTGCATAGTTCGATTAACACCATAAGGAAGAATATTTTGTATGCCATCGACTATATTTATATCAACATCCAAAGGGTTTTGGTTGCTCAGCGTACTTTTTCTGATCCATCCAAAACGTTCACTGTTCATCCAGCTATAGCTGAATGTTAACTGCAAATCGAGATTATATTCTTCAAAAATGATTTTATTACCGACCTCGTTTTTATACAAACGGCTTTTGGTTCGGTAAATCCCCTGATAGCGATCGGAGAAGGGCTCCCACAAGCTGGTTTTTCCGTTAATGGTGCATTGAACCATCGTTTTGCTTCCGGTTACGCCTGCATAGTCGTGAATTTTATCGTCGGTATAATAAGGAAAAATTGCTTGCTCGGGATTGGCGCGTCCGGCCGTTAAACTGCCTTTGCTCGATAAGTACATCCAATGATCGGAGTCGCTTACAACCGACAAGAAGAAAGGTTGCATACGATCGTAATTTTCGATCATGTATAAACTTTCGTTATCGATTTGCACCAGTTTTCCTTCAACTTTCGAAGTTGAAATATCCAACTCGCTTGAACCTAAGTGAATTTTCCTGATCATTGACAAATGGTTTTATTGTAAGTCGTAAAAAGTAAATTTTCGTCTCCAAACAGCTTCATGTTTGGGTAAAATGTTGGTTTTAAAAAACAACTCGGGGCTTACAACATGTGTTGTTCCCCATAAATTCATTTGAGTACATTCAAAGTCAACCACTTCGGAAACCGCTGCTTTTTCATCGGTATTTTGTAGTTGCCAACCAGTGCAAGTTTGTTGTGTTCCTGTTAAGTTTTCAATGAAAAAGTCGTTTTCAGGTGTGGCTTTCCACGTAATTTCGTTCTTGCCCATATTGAGCAGTTGATGGGTATTTACATTGGCGGTAAACTCGTTGGGGCAGATAGTAGAATTGAGTTTCAAAGCGTACGAAGCATCCAAATTACGTTGGTTGATGGCCAAAAAATTATGACAGTATTCCGTCGTTTCAAAAGCTATCGTTCCAATGTTTTTTAATTGATATTTTATCCAAAGTTGATTTTCAAATATGGTAATTGTTTTTGCGTACAGGTATTTCACCCCTTTTAAATCGTTGCTTTCGGTCTGAAATACAAGCTCTTCGGCACCAATTTGCGAAACGTGGTAATACAATTCTTTTTTGTGATAGGGTTTAAAAAACTGATACGGTTCGTTGTCGGTTTTTTGAAGTTCGCCTACCCCAAT
>JAFGAF010000546.1 GCA_016933815.1 Prolixibacteraceae bacterium | reverse complement strand
CCTAACAAAAGCATTATTGTGCCGATGAATAGAATTTTGTTTATCATTTTAATAAGAATTTAGGTTGAACAACTTTGCACAATGCCGGAATGAACCCCAAGGCACAAACCAAACAAAGTGCTATTGAAAGTATAATGAGCAGGGCAAACATTTTGAGGTAAGGAAAGGCCGAAAAGAATAAAACCGAAAAGCCTACTATTACCGATAATGCGTTGATTATAATGCCTCTGCCCGTTGTTGTCAGTGCGTTACCAATGGCTTCGTTAAGTGTTTTTCGTTTGCCTGTTTCGGTTTTTATCCGCCAAAAAAGATGAATGGTGTAATCTACTCCCACTCCAATCGATATTGACGAAAGCAAAGCACTTACAATGTTCAGTTCGATGCCAAGCATGCCCATGATGCCAAAAGTGCACAGTACTGCAAATGCCAAAGGAATGCTGCCAATTATGCCGGCTATAATGCTTCTGAAAATTATTGAAAGCAAAATAAAAATAGCGGCAATGGCCAGCAGTAGCGAATATATTTGTCCGCGGGTAATTGCATTGGCCATTTCTTTGTCGGTTAAACTGTAGCCGGCCAAAGCTTCGAAGTTGGTATCGTTGGCTGTAAGGTTTTCAACGGTGGCAATTACCTTATTCAGTGTTTTCATGTTGTGAGCCTGAAACTGTATGTTCATCAGTCCGTATTCGTAATTAAAATCAACCAGGTTTTCGAAATCGTCGGGGTTGCCGCTAAGGTTGTACAGCTCGAAATATTGGGCAATGGCCTCGCGCGATTGTGGTATTTGATTGTATTCAGGGCTTCCTTTTTCGTTCAGGCTTTGGCTCATTATGCGTGTAACAGTAGCTATTGAGGTTGCACTGCCAATTTCGGGCATAGCTTTTAATGCTTGTTCGTAATTGTTCATTCGACTCAGCAGGACCGGATCTTTCATGTCGCCTTTAAAAAGCACCGAAATAAAACGGGTACCTCCAAAATGTTTGTTGGCGGCTTCGATGGCCAAATTGTAACTGTGTTTACGAGGTAATACTTTGTCGTTGTCGCTTGCGGTTTTAAAATTTGGCAAGCCTACGGCGCAAAGCAAGGTAAATAAAGCAAATGCCAGCATCACTTTTTGCGGATGGAGCTTGATTGTTTTGGCCAGCCACTTTAGCATTGTTCCTTGAATTCCGTTTTGCTTTTTTTGGGAAAAACCGGGGTGGGGGCGACCTTTTTTCATGGTCGATAAAAACGAGGGGATAAAAGTCAGGCTCAATGCAAGTGCCAGCGCAATGCCAACAGCTGCAATTACTCCCATTTGCCGTGCGGGTCTCATCAGGTGGGCCAGCAAACCCTGTATGCCTACAATGGTGGTTAAGGCGGTGAGTATTATGGGTTTTCGGAGCTGCTGCATGCTCATCATAACAATGCTGTTCATGCGCCGGCGGGTAGGTCCGGCATTCAGTTCCTGATAATGCGAAATGAGATGTACCCCGTAATCGTTGGCTACGGCAATCATCATAATGGGAATGATTACCCCAATAATGCTGAGCTCCCAGCCCAAAAGCGGTATCAATGCCATTGAAACGACTATTGAAAAAACCACAACGCCAAAAGGCAGCCAAACACCACGCATTTCTCTGAACGAAAGGTATAGGAATACAATCATAATGAACAAACCCAGCGGAAGGAGAATCAATAAGTCGCGACTTATTTTGATGTTGCTTTCGTGCCGGATGTAAGGCAGGCCGGTGAGCAATACTTTTTCGTTGCCCGGGTTATCGTTGATTGTTTTTTCAATACTGTTGATCAGCGTTTTGTCGCTTATGCCCGGTTTACCATATATTATGAGCAACGAATGACTAAAGTCTTCCGAAACCATTATTTTATAAACCAGTTCGTTGTTGGCTATTTGCTGTCGAAGTTGCTCTTTTTCGTTTTCCGATTCAGGAATAAACGCAACGGCCGGTTCAACCAGCATAAACCCATCGCTGCCGCTAATCGACCTGGCTTCAAACAACGAAAGCACTTCGTCGATGTTTTCGGAAACCAGCAATGCATTGCTGATGCTTTCTATGCGTTGAAGTGTTTGCTTATCAAGTACATCGGGCGATTCAATTACCATTAGCAAGGGTTCTTTTTTACCAAAGTGTTGCTCAACCTTTTTTGCATTGATCTTCGATGGCAAATTGTCGGGGAAATAACTTTCGAGATCGGAATTGATTTTAATTTGTGTCAGCAATACACCGGCCAGTACAACAATGGCAAATGGCACAATTATGAACCACAGTCGGTTTCGTAAAATATTTTTAATTCCTTTCATTGCTAAAAAACAGTTTTTAGTTCAACAAAAACGCCGTTCATTATTTTCGATGCATGGTGAAAAACAGTGCCTGTTTTGCCATTCATTAATTGTGCGCCAACTGTAAGCCTGATGGATTGGTTTGCTTTCCAGTTGATGTTTGGGCGCAGCATCCATTCTTCCGAAGTGATGTTGTAGTAGCCTGTTGCTTCCAGTTCGAGTGTTTGGTAAGCGAGCATTTGCCTTGCCGTAAGCGAAAAAGCGTGGTTCCATTCTTCTTGTTGGTGAAAAATTTGGCGGTTGAATTGTGCGGTTTCGTAGCGTATCAGCTCTTCGGCATACTGCATTTGTTGTGGCTGAGGCAGCTCATGTTCGGCAACCGGCTTAATCAATTCAGCATAATTGAAAGTGAAGGAACCAATGTACTGCAATAAAAGTAAAAAATTGCCCTTTGGAATTTCAATAGCCCCCACCGCCGAAACACCATTGTTTGGAAGATGAATTTGGTCTTTGCTTTTATCAACAAAGTTGCTTGCTATTTCCGACCTGAAAATCAAATGCTTGAGTGGGATTTCGATGTCGAGGCCTACTATGTTCTTGCGGTAGTAAGCAGCACTGTAATTCGTATTTGGCCCCATGGCTGTCCACTCAATGTTGTCAATCCCGAAACCATAAAAAGGGTCGTAGCCGTTGAACCACGATGTTGAAAAACTGATCCCTTTTAACTCAAAAGAAAGTCGTGTTGCCAGTGTTCCGTTTTTAAAATTGACCTCGGGGTTTTGTGCTTTACCAAATGTGCTGTTTTTGCCCAGGTTAAAAAGCTCATAGCGGTAAACCGATGGTTTGTAAACCGGAATAACAATGGTTTCCCAATTTATTTTTTGGCTTATTTGCCAGCTTGAACGCAACAGAAAGTTGGCAATTTTTTGATCGTCGGGGTTGGCAGTTAAAACAAAATAGTTGTTGGGCGTGATGTTGTTGGTGGGGTTAAATCCGTCGGTTGTGCCCCAATTTACAATTTGTTGCCCCAGTGTGAACGCAAAGCTCCCGGGGCGGTAGCTGGCATAGGCTTCTTTCAGTTCGAAAATAGTTGCAGGCTCGTTAAAAAAGATGCCGCTTCGGAAACGGACATCGGCAAACATGGCAACGTTTGGAGTAGAGTAGGAGCTTTGCAGGCAAAATTCGCCAAAGGCCGTTGTGTAGTCGTACTCTTCGCCTAAACCCCAGATACT
>JAFGAF010000545.1 GCA_016933815.1 Prolixibacteraceae bacterium | reverse complement strand
CACAACCCCCAACCTTCGCTTATTCACGGCGATTTGTGGTCGGGCAACCGCATGAGCACCAGCCAAGGCCCTGCACTCATCGATCCTTGTGCCTGCTATTGCGATCGCGAATTCGAAATGGGAATTATGACCATGTTTGGCGGCTTTTCGCCAAGGGTATTCGAGGCTTACAACGAAGCCTTTCCCCTTCCTCACGGCTGGCGAGAGCGAAACAACATTTATCAGTTGTACCACATCCTCAACCATTATTATCTTTTTGGCGGGCATTACAAACAACAGGCATTGGAAACGATGAGTCGTTTTGTTTAGATCGGCATATTGTTTCTTTTAAATTTAGTCATTTTAAGAAACCAACACATTGCCAAAAAATAATCACAGACAAATACAAGCATTTGATAAACAATATTTTTTATTTTTGAGAATTGAAACCAACAATATTTTGGTATGAGCAAAACTAAAACAGGTATCCAACAAATGGACATTTCCGAATTGTTCAATATAATTTACCCACAAATTGCAGAAGCACGTAAAAGATTTGCAACTTTTATAAATGCTGAAACTACTCTTTTAAACTTTTTCAGAAGAACAAATTGTCTCCGCAGTGCAGAGACAATTAAGTTGGACTCATCTGAAAACATTAGCTTATGAAAGTGATACATAAATGCGGGAATTTTATCTGGAAATGCCCAACAAACAAAAATAAACGACAAAACGAATATTAGCATGTCGCAATTAACCATATACAAAGCATCGGCAGGATCGGGAAAAACCTTCAGGTTGGTTTTGGAATACCTTAAACTGCTGGTCGAAAACCCTTTTAATTACCGGCATATACTGGCGGTAACTTTCACCAACAAGGCCACCACCGAAATGAAAGAACGCATTTTGCGCGACCTTAACAAAGTGGCTAAAGGCGACAAACAGCTCATCGAAAAACTAAAAGCCGAAACCAATTATGGCGAACAAAAAATAATAGAAAATGCCCAACTTGCCCTGGCCGGCATTTTGCACGACTTCGACCGTTTTGCCATAACCACCATCGATAGTTTTTTTCAGAAAGTACTGAGGGCATTTGCGCGCGAAACAGGGCTGCAAGGCACTTACGAAGTTGAGCTCGACCAACAGGCTGTTCTCGAGGAAGCCTGCGACCGGCTGTTGCTTTCGTCCGAAGACGACCTCAACCTGCGCAACTGGCTCATCGACATGTCGGAACACCAATTGGGCGAAGGGCGCAACTGGCAGTTCAGAGACAATATACTCAGTCTTGGCAACGAACTCACCAAAGAGCCCTATCAAAAGCATTTGATTGATCAAACCGACACCGAAACTGAACGCGACAAACTGAACAAGCTGCGACAACAACTTTTCAAAACAAAAAAGTTTTTTGAACAATCAATTGTCGATTTTGGGAAAAAGCTGCAAAAAACGATTACCGACCACCAACTGCAACCCTCCGATTTTAAAGGAGGAAGCCGATCGTTTACCAATCATTTTGGCTATTGGGCCAATTTTCGCAGCGACCGAATTGAACCAACAGCTACAATGCTAAACTTGCCCGATAATCCCGATGACTGGTACACCCAAAAATCGCCGGCCAAAGCAAAAATAATCGACTGTTTTCATGACGGTCTTAATCAAACCTTAAAAGAAACGCTAAAATTCATTGAACAGCACTACCCCGAATATGTAAGTGCCATTGAAATTAGCAAGAACATTTACGCCTTAGGGGTACTCAACACGCTTTCGGGCAAAGTGCGCGAAGTAGGCCACGAAAAAAATGCATTATTGCTCAGCGAAGGCAACACCTTGCTCAACGGCATTATTGGCAACAACGATGCGCCCTTTATATACGAAAAAGCTGGCAATTACTATAACTTTTTCATGATCGACGAATTTCAGGACACCTCGGTTACCCAATGGGAAAATTTTCGTCCGTTAATTGCCAACTCGCTGGCCGAAAACCACCCCAACCTGGTAGTTGGCGACATTAAACAATCGATATACCGCTGGCGCAACAGCGACTGGCAATTGCTCGACAAAGCATTAAAACAAGAACTTACGCCCCAAAAGGTTAAAGATGTTACCCTCGGCTCGAACTGGCGAAGCTGCACAAACATTGTTGAATTCAACAACCAACTGTTCACCCTAGCAAAAACTTTGTTACAAAGCGATTACAATGCACAAATAGGCGATAAAAGCAACAAGCTTTTCGATAGCTACAGGCACACCATTGCCAATGCCTATTCCGATGTAGAACAAACACCGGCAAGTGGCAAGACCGACGGCTTTATTCGCTGTACTTTCATCGATAAAGAAGATTACATTCAGGAAACACTTAACAAACTGGTAGATACCATTGAGCAGCTTCAGACGAAAGGTTTCCGCGCCGGCGATATTGCCATTTTGGTGAAAAAGAACAACCAAGGGCAGCAAATTGCCGAAGCTTTGCTCAAACAAAAAAAAGCAGGCAGCAAGGCCAATTTCGAAGTAATATCAGACGACACATTGTACATACACACTTCGCCATCGGTGAATTTTATCACCCAAATGATGCAATACATAGCTGCTCCTTTCGACCCCGTTGTGCAAGCCAATATTGTTTATCAATTTAGCAAACACCTGTTGCCCGGCCTTCAAAAAACCAACATGATACCTCCCCGCATCAGCAATAATCAACAACAAAGCCTGACTTTTGAAAATAACAACGACAAAAGCTACCATTTTTTACCCAATGCCGTAAAAAACGATTTCTTCCCGTTCATGAACGACCCCAGCCAACGAAACATTATTCAGCAATGGAGCAACCTGTCGGTAAGCGATTTAAGCGAAACAATCATCAAACTGTACAACATTGATAAAATTGGCAGCGAACAAGCCAACATACAAGCGTTTAAAGATGTGGTAAACGACTTTTCGAAACGCGAAAGCGGAAGCTTACACCGTTTTATCGAATGGTGGGGGCAACACGGTGCAGGGGTGAAACTTCAATCGGCAGGCGAACGCGATGCCATACGCATCATGTCGATCCACAAATCGAAGGGGCTCGAATTCCCCATTGTGCTGGTTCCGTTTTGCGACTGGGGCTTTTATCCCGATGCCAAAAAAACCAATATTTTATGGTGCCCTACCAACGGAACGCCTTTTAACCAGTTTCCTGTTTTGCCGGTAAAATACAGCAAAGCATTGCAAAAATCGGTTTTTGCCGAACAATATTACACCGAAATGTTGCTGTCGGCAATCGACAACCTAAACGTACTTTACGTTGCGCTTACACGTGCCGAACAAGGGCTTTACATTTTTAGCAAATTCAACGAGAAAGAAAATACCAACACAGCAAATGGTTTACTAAAGCAAGTGATAGACCAAACAAAACTGCTTGAAAAATGTGGCGATAGCGATTACGAAAAAGGAAATTACACCACCATAAAAGAAAAAATAGCAACAAACAACGAAATTGTTATAAAAGGGAACTACGCACGGCATCCTAAAATTGCCCAATCGTTACGTTTGCGAAAAAACTACGACGGTTTTTTGGAAGAAAACAGCAATGTGCTTGCCACAAAAATTAACCGTGGAAAAATTATGCACGAACTTTTATCGAACATCGAATCGGTTGCAGATGTTAAGAAGGCCATTGCATTGATGATTAACAAAGGAAGCATTGATGCAAAGGAAGCCGATATTTTTTCTGTCGAAATAAACACGCTGCTAAGCAACCCAATGGCAACCGAATGGTTCAACGGCTCGTTAAAAGTACTCAACGAAATGACCATCCTTTCGCCCGGCTTCGAGCTATCACGCCCCGACAGGGTAATGCTGGGCAAAAACAAAACCATAATTGTAGACTACAAGCTAAGCGACATCATTAGTATTCAACACCAACAACAAGTAAAACAATACATTAACCTTGTCGATAAGATGGGGTATCAAAAGTCCGAAGGCTATGTTTGGTACCTTAAAACCAACCAAATTATCAACATTAACAATTGGCAATCAGCATAAAAAAACAAAATGGAAGAACAATACAAATGCGCCGAATGTGGCTGGATAGGCAAAGCCGATGAGCTGGAATATGAGAAAGTAGAATCGTGCATGGGCGACGACCAAGTGGAAGTATGCCCCAAATGTGGCAGCATGAGCGTTTTCAGGT
>JAFGAF010000544.1 GCA_016933815.1 Prolixibacteraceae bacterium | reverse complement strand
TGATTATTTTCATCAAAGGATTTAATGCACTTTCGCTCGACATGATTTTTAAAACGCCCAAAGGAGGCTATTATTATGGTGGCGAAGGCGGGGTGCTTAATGCCATCGCTGGTTCGTTTTTTATAGCTTTTGGGGCCACTTTGCTTTCAATGATAGTAGGAATACCTTCGGCACTTTTCTTAAACACACAACTAAACAGGCACAAACGCACACAAAATACAATCAGGTACGTACTCGATGCACTTTGGGGCATACCCTCGATTGTTTACGGCGCTTTTGGCTTTGCATTAATGCTATATTTGGGCATCACCGCTTCGTTGCTTGCCGGTATTATTACAGTAGCCTTACTGGTTACACCAATTATAATACGCACTTTCGACGAAGTGCTATGCAACATTCCAATGGGTTTGCACGAATCGGTATTGGCAATGGGAGCAACAAAAACCGAAATGGCTTTCAGGATATTTATAAAACAAGGTTTTCCGGGGCTCGTAACTGCCGTTTTATTAGCTTTTGGCCGGGGCATTGGCGACGCTGCTTCGGTACTTTTTACTGCCGGCTACACCGACCGCATACCAACCACCCTCGACGAACCGGCCGCTACCCTGCCCCTTGCTATATTTTTTCAACTGGGATCGCCTATTCCCGAAGTCAGAGAACGTGCTTATGCTGCTGCATTAATCCTTACTTTCATTGTACTTTTAGTAAGCCTATCGGCTCGGGCAATCTCTAAAAAACAAGCTAAATCGATAATAAAATAAATGCTATGGAACTACTACTCGATGAAAATGTGATGGTAAAACCACAACGGTTAATCAACCACAAGCCAATAAGTAAGCCTGCCATTGAAATAAACAACCTGAATGTTTTTGCGCACAAAAACCAAATACTCAAAAACATCAGCCTAAAAATACCACAAAACAAGATAACAGTATTATTGGGGCCATCGGGCTGCGGCAAAACCACACTGCTCAAAAGCATGAACCGACTAACCGACTTGTATCCCGAATTACACGTAAATGGCAGCATAATAATCGACGATGATGATATTTTAAACACTTCGTGCAACGTTGCCGATATACGGCAAAAAATGGGGCTCCTCTCGCAAAGGCCCTTCCCGCTACCCATGTCGATTTACAAAAATGTTGCTTATGGATTAAAGCTTAAAGGAATAAGAAACAAGCAACTTATTGAGCACAACGTAGAAAAAAATTTGCGTGAAGTTGGTCTTTGGGACGAAGTGAAAGACCGTTTGCACTCGCCTGCCAACAATCTTTCAATTGGCCAACAACAAAGGCTTTGTTTGGCAAGGGGGCTTGCTGTTAAACCCCAAATAATTTTGGCCGACGAACCCACTTCGGCGCTCGATCCGGTGTCGAGCAAAACCATCGAAACCCTATTTCAGAACATAAAATCGAATTATACCATCATTTTAGTTACCCACATTTTACGCCAGGCCAAACGCTTGGCCGACCATGTTGTATTTATGTATTACGGCGAAATAATGGAACAGGGTCATCCCGATGTAATTTTTAAAAACCCTAAAACCGAAAGCTTAAGGCAATACTTAATTGATGGAAACTAAAGCATATTCACAACAAATGTTATAAATTGTATAACGCTATAAATCAGAACCCTTATCATGAATTTAAAACATTTATTTTTAGCAGTGATTTTATTTTTTGTTTGTTTTGAAAATCAGTCGCTTTACGCGCAGTTTTCAGTCGATGCAAATATTCGCAACCGTTTTGAAATACGCAACGGATACCAGAAAATTATTCCCGGCAATGCAGTACCTGCGGCATTTATGCACCAACGTACCCGTTTATCGTTTGCATACAACAGCGATAATTTAAAAGTGCGCATCAGCCCGCAAGATGTTCGAATATGGGGCGACGAAAGCATAACAAGTTCGACCGGGGTTTTTGGCGACGAAGCATCGCTAAGCTTATATGAAGGCTATTCGGAAATTAAATTCGGATCGGACCATTGGATTTCGGTAGGCAGGCAAGAGCTAAAATACGATAACCAACGTTTGCTGTCGGTTCGAAATTGGAATTACTACGGACTTGCATACGATGCCATTGTACTTAAAATGAATTTCGAAAAATGCAAACTACACGCAGGCACATCGTGGAACAGCATGGGCGCTTCGGCTACCGATATTTTTTACCCGTCAAACCGCATAAAGTCGCTTTCGTATGCCTGGTATAATCGAAAAATTACCGAGAACCTACAAGTTTCGATACTTCACCTTTCGAGCGGCCTTACCCAAACAGACAGCACCAACACGCTTAGATTCAGACACACAACAGGCTTTTACTCAATATACAAAACCGACAAGATGCAAATTTGGGGAAACGCTTATTATCAATACGGAAAAAACCAACAAAACACAAAAGTAAGTGCCTTGCTAGTCGATGCCGAAGCTACCTATTCGTTTGGAAATTTTTGTTCAGGAATTGGTTTTAGCTATTTATCGGGTAATTCAAAAACCGGCATCAATCAAACCACCGATCAACTTTTCGACTTATTTTATGGTGCACGTCACGGATTTTTTGGGCACATCGATTATTTCAGCAACATACCATCAAGCACAAAACAAGGAGGTTTAAACGATTTGTACTACTTATTAAAACTGAATATTGGATCAAAAATTTCGATAAACAACACAGGCCACTATTTTATGTTATCGCAATTGAACGAACTTACCCCCAACAACAAAAACCTTGGTTATGAGAACGATTTAACAGCTAAAATAAAAATTGCCTCTTGGGGTACGCTCGATTTGGGCTACCTTTTTATTTTGCCAACCGAGTCGCTTAAAACTATGCATGGCGTAAACAAAAACGGTTTTTGCCAGTTCATCTATGCCCAATTGCTTATTTCGCCGAAACTTTTTTAAAGAAACCGGTAATGGCTTCGTGGTTCATAACCAGCATGGCAGCAGCAACTACAATCATTCCTGCAACAGCGTAACCATCGGGCGATTCGCCGGCCAACAACATCCAACTCAATATCGCACCAAATACGGGAATAATAAATTTCCAAGTGTTAAGGTGCGATATTTTTACACCTTTGCGGCGCAACAGCACAAACCAAATTGCAAAAGCTGCGGCCGACAAAAAACTAAGCCAGGCCAGCGACAGGTAAAACTCTAGCGGAAAATCGAACGTAAGTTGTAAACCCTCAATCGGTATTGAAATAAGGTAAAGCACCAATCCGCCCACCCATAACGATGCAGAGCTGAGCACCAACATCGAAATATCGCGTTTACTTTTCATTACCACAACATTATACAAACCGCTTATCAGGTTGTTTCCAATCAGAATAAAAACACCCAATATTTCCATTGCACCTGCAATTCCGGTAGTTTGCCTACCATAATTGATAATTACAATGCCAAAAAT
>JAFGAF010000543.1 GCA_016933815.1 Prolixibacteraceae bacterium | reverse complement strand
GGTTACAGCCGCCCATCGGTGATGGAATTTGCTGCACGCTGGCACGATTTACCCAACTCGGAAGCTTACCAAATCGAGGCCATCAATTTTATGGAAAAGCTAAAGGAAACCCGTATGAACATCCCAACAGTAGGTGCTTCGGGAGCTGTTTTTGGAGTATTGCTCGGCTTTGGCATGCTGTTTCCAAACACACAACTTATGCTTCTTTTTCCACCTATTCCAATAAAAGCAAAATATTTTGTAATTGGTTATGGCTTAATCGAACTCTTTTCGGGCTTAACCAACTCGGGAAGCAACATTGCACACTTTGCCCACCTTGGCGGTATGATTTTCGGTTTTATTTTGATTAAATATTGGAACAAAAATTCAAAAAACTTTTTTTAACAGCAAATGAATATCTGGGAAGAAATTAAGCAAACATTTAAAAACGGTTCGATTGTTACCAGGCTGATATATTTGAACTTAGCCATATTCTTAACCCTGCGCATTGTATTGGTTATTTTTTCGCTGTTCAATATCGATGCACTGATACTCCCTTGGTTGGCTCTTCCGTCCGATTTCGGACAATTGCTTACACGGCCATGGACCATCATCACCTACATGTTTTTGCATTACGATTTCATTCACATTATTTTCAACGTTTTATGGCTGTACTGGTTTGGAAAAATATTTCTGAATTACTTCGACGAAAAGAAACTTTTGGGTATTTATCTGCTTGGAGGTATCAGTGGCGGTGCTTTGTACATGTTGGCCTATAACATTTTCCCGGCCTTCGATACCGTTGCTTCATCCGGTTTATTGCTTGGAGCCTCGGCCTCAATTATTGCCATTGTAGTAGCTACAGCTGTTTATGTGCCCAACCTTTCGTTACACCTATTTCCAATTAGTGCATTTTTAGGCCCTGTAAAAATGATTTGGATTGCCCTTTTTTCGGTATTCATTTATTTTATTGGAATTACAGGCAACAATGCGGGCGGCAACATTGCCCACTTAGGCGGTGCCTTATGGGGTTACCTGTACATGATGCAACTCAAGAAAGGAAACGATTTTATGGCTCGTTTCAATAATTTTGCATTCCATATCGATACTTTTTTCAAGCGCAGCCGACGGTTAAAAGTAAGCTACAGGCGCTCAAAAACACAAGGAATGACCGATTGGGAATACAACAAAAAGAAAAAGGCCGAAAAAGAAGACATCAACCAAATTCTCGATAAAATTGCTAAATCGGGTTACGATAGTTTAAGCAAAAAAGAAAAAGAAATTCTGTTCAGAATGGGCGGAAAGGGAAAACCAAACTAACTTTGGTTCATCTTATTTGCTATCTTAGCAATAAAAAAAGCATGAAATGTAAATCGCTCATAATTATCTGCTTACTTTCTTTTGTTTGTGTTTATTCGTTGAATGCACAAACCACCAAGCTGATGACCTACAACATCAGGTATGCTACCGATAATGATCTTGAGAACAGTTGGGAAAACCGTAAAGAAGCTATGGTAAAGCTACTCAAGCAGTACCAACCCGATATTTTTGGCATACAAGAAGGGCTTCATCTTCAGGTTGAATATTTAAAGAAAAATCTTTCGAACTATGCTTACGTAGGTGTTGGCCGCGACGACGCTCAAACTCAGGGCGAGTACAGTGCCATTTTCTATGATACTACACTTTTTTCGCTTGTTTCGACCAATACTTTTTGGCTATCTGAAACGCCCGAAAAGGTTTCACTCGGCTGGGGCGCCAATTACCACCGGGTTTGTACTTACGGCTTTTTAACCCACAAGGCAAGCGGGCGCGAAATACTGGTAATGAATACCCATTTCGACCACCAAAGCGAATTGGCCCGCGAGCAATCGGC
>JAFGAF010000542.1 GCA_016933815.1 Prolixibacteraceae bacterium | reverse complement strand
TCCATCAACTAAAATACAGGTTGTTTGGGGCTTTGTTTTTAACTCCCAATAACGTTCTTCGAGCAATCCTTGTTTGTAAAGATTGTAGGCATATGGCAAAAACTCCAATGGTGTTGCCGATACTTTTTGTCCATGGCAACATTTGGTGCAACCAGCCGGACATTGTATGCCCGATTGCTTAACGAAATTTGAAGAAACCTTATCGGTTTGAGCATATAAACGCTCAACAGCGCGAACGCTTTTTTCTATTTGCATAAATTTATTGGCTATAAACCAAACTGAAACAATTACCAGTTGTAAAAGTTGAACGAGAGAGAACTACATTAAAAAGATGTTGTTTTCTTCGCATTGCTTGATCATTTCATCGGGCCAAATCGAAGCCTGAACTTCGCCAATGTGTGCTTTGCGCAAAAAGTACATGCATAAACGCGATTGTCCGATACCACCGCCAATCGAAAGCGGAAGTTGATCGTTTAACAGCATTTTATGAAAAAGCAGCTCTTTACGTTCGCCGGCATTTTCGAGTTCGAGTTGTTTGAGCAAGGCTGTTTTGTCAACCCTGATTCCCATTGATGATATTTCGAAAACACGTTCTAAAACAGGGTTCCAAATTAATATGTCGCCATTGAGTCCGCTGAAGCCGTTTTGGGTTTCGGTAGTCCAATCGTCGTAGTCGGGAGCACGGCCATCGTGTTTTTCTCCATTGGCTAGCTTGCCGCCAATACCTATTACGAATATGGCGCCGTATTTTTTTGCTGCTTCGGTTTCGCGCTCAAAAGGGCTAAGTGCAGGGTATTCAGCTAGTAATTCTTCCGAGTGAATAAACGTAATGTTTTCGGGCAATTGCGGTGCCATTTCGGGGTATTCCTCAAAAATTTGAAATTCGGTACGTTTTAAAACGCCATAAATACGTTCAACAACACTTTTTAGAAAATTAAGCGTACGGTCGTTTTTTGTAATGCTTATTTCCCAATCCCATTGATCGACATAAAGCGAGTGAATATTGGTTAATTCCTCGTCGGCGCGTATGGCGTTCATATCGGTATATATTCCGTAACCCGGTTGAATGTTCAGTTTTCCCAGTGTCATCCGTTTCCATTTGGCCAACGAGTGTACCACTTCGGCAACCTGATCGTTCATTTCTTTAATAGGGAAATTTACAGCCCTTTCGGTGCCGTTCAGGTCGTCGTTAATACCTGTTCCCCTCATTACAAAAAGCGGTGCGGTAACTCTTCTCAGTTTCAGCTCGGCTGAAAGGTTGGTCTGAAAAAAATCTTTAACCAATTTGATAGCTTTTTCGGTTTGCACCGGATTAAGGTATGGTTTATAACCGTCAGGAATTGTCAGTTTCATTCTTTTTATCTAATTTTTAATAATCGGCTGCAATTTGCAATGTTTTTTGCAATTTTCATAGTGAAAAAGTAAATTCTTGTTGCTTTTTTATGCAAAAAGTAAGTTTTGCTTAATGATTATAATCAAAATAATACATTTTACATGATACTTACATTGAAGCTAAGGCCAAAGCGGGTGTTCGAACGTGGCGAACCATTAATTACATCGTGTGGTACAGTGAGGTTGTACTGGTAGTATAGCTTAATGGTCAGTTTATCGCTGAACATGTAGTCGGCTTGGAAATCGGCAGACAATACCCTTGTTCCGCCATTGAGTTCACCATCGGGGACATCCATTTTGCGCAATACGTTTTTGTAGTTGGTATTGCTAATGTCGAGCCTCATGTTAACATCATTCGATATTTCTTCGCGGTTGTTCCGGGTTTTCAAAATCATGTCGAGCCCCGACAAACGGTAACCTACACCTACGCTGAACTCGTTTTTGTTCATTTCGTTGAGTTGGTTCGAAGCAAAGTCGAAGTTGAGGTTGCGGGTTTTCTTAATGTCGAAGCGTGCGCTCAAATCATTGTGAAAACCAATATCGACATTGATGAGCGGGCTGAATGCTTCTTGTATGTTAACCGAAGTAATGGAGAGTTGTGGTACAAATATGTCGCCTTCGCGTATCCAACTGAATCCATCTTCGCTTGGTTGATAAAATAAATTTGTTTCAAAGTTACCAATGCTGTAGGTCGATTTATAACTGTGGCTAAAATTAAGTGAATGAACGTAGTCTTTCATCCATTCGATTCGCTGCGGGTTGCCGTTGAAATTAAGGCGCCAGTTAGGCCTTATCCAAGCCAAGCCGGGTCGTGCGGTAAGCGGTATGGTGTTGGCATCGATGCCGGTATAGGTTGCCAAAAGGGCGGGAATAATAACATCGGTCGATCTTTCTGAAACACCGTTGACTGTTTCGCCGGGCCTGAGTGAATAGCCTTCTCCTTCAACCCAGCCACGTTGTGCATTTATTCTTGAAGCAATAATTTGAACGTTTTCATAACGAAATTCGTCGAAAGTTGATGAGCGTTTTTCATCGTTGCGTACCTTATCCCTGAAAGCTGTTCGCAAGGTTAAAATCGACATGTCGAAGTTTCCGGTTTCTTTACCGCTAAGCAATTCATGCAATTTGTCGGCTTCGTTGTACGAAATAAAACTGCTGTTGTTTTTTGAATCGCGCCAGTTTCCTGTAAAATCGATTTTTATGTTAGGTATTGGTTCGAGTTGCACTGCAAAGTTCCATGTTTCGCTGCTTTGCAATAGGTATTGTTTGTTAATGGTATTGTCGGACGAAATCCAACCATTTTTTGCCGCTGCAAGTGCATAATCGGGATCTTGCCATCCCAGCAGGAACGGTATGCCCGGAGCTAACATGTTGTTGGTTGTTTCGTCGTTACGTATGCCAAATAAGTATGGGTTTGGTTTAAAGCCGGGAAGCACTGTTGCTCCTGTTTTTGAGTATGTTACCCTTGCCGATCGTATCCCCAATAAAAATCGGGTAGAGTAGGCTATGGCTTTTTCAACAAACATTTCGGTTATTTCTTTGGTGCCTTTTACGTTTATTGTTGCTTCGCGTATTGCTGTTTTGCTGGTGAAATTAACGCGGTTAATGTCAACAACAGTTGTTTCGCCTTCTACAACTTCGCCTTTTTCGTTCAATACTTCAACCTCTACGTCGAGCGTTCCAAGGCGGTGGAAAATCGATTTCGGCACATCGGGCCTGAACACAGCTTTTTTCTCGGTATATTTTACGCTTTTGGTGCGTTTGGGTTCGTCGCTGGTTTTGTTTTGTTGTGTCGATTGCTGTTCGCGCGATCGTGATCCGTACGAACGTTGCTGCGATTGGAATCTCGAGTTGATGTCTTTAAAATAAGGTACTTTGTTGTACAAGGTTAGGAAGTTGAGTTGTCCGTTTAGCCTTGCATTCATGGTGTTGTTTACCGTATTGCCTATTTCAAAATCGTTCGATTTCATTAAAGGACCGGCTGTCCAGTCGTACCCGCCAACATAATTTACAGTGGCCGATGTCCAATCGAGCAGCGGTAATTTGTTTATAGGTACCCTGTAGTTCACGGTAAAAGTATGCTCGTAATCCACCGGACGGCCAAAAGCTGCAAGGTTCTTATAAATTTCGGCCATCATTTGTTGGTATTCATCGGGGTAAAGCTCTTTGTCCATTACACCGTCAAGTTCGTCGATACGGGCTATGCTGCGGTTGGTAAAATCGATGCTTAATGCCCGTGTTAGGTTGTATTTGAAATCGAAATAACGGTTCCACAAAAAGTCTTTCTGAACTGTTGTTGGCAATTCAATATTATAGCCCGAGTTATCGCGTGCTTGCCGCTCGTTGTAGTTACGGGTAAGGTCGGTGCGGAAAGAAATGAGCTCGGGCAACAGGTTAAAGTTGAAATCGCGGATTAAGCTCAACGATTTGGGTTTAAGGAATCCAATATTCTTTAAAGGTGTAATGGGTTCGCTGCGCATGTTGTAATTATAGTTGAACATGCCTTTTTCGGTTCGCTGCAAATATTTTGTGATGTCGATATTGTGAGCATTTTGTTCGTTTTTCGAGTAAGAAACCGTAAAGTTTTCAATATCGGTTGGGAGGGGTTTGCGATCGGTTTTTTTGCGTTGTGGTTCGATGGTAATGTTGTTTAAATTCAAGCTTTTGCGGGTAACAACGTCTTGAGCGCTTTCGAGCAAGGCATTTCTTTCTTCGGGGCTTTCTATTAAGTCGAGCGCATCGTTAAGTTTGATGTCGTTGCTCAAAGGGTTGTATTCGGGGCGGGCAACACTTTGCGAGTAGCTGTAAAAGAATGGCATGCGCAAACCAATTTTCTCGGGTAAAAGTTTTCCCAGCTCGGCAGTGGCAGCCATATCAATTTGGTATCTGTTTTCGATGCTGCGTTCGGCAGCCGATTGCGAAATGCTTCCCCAACCAACCGATTGAGTTCGGCCCGAAACCGAAATGCTTCCCAAATCGGCCAAACGTACCGACATGCGCCCACTCGATGCCCAACCGCCGCGCGAGTCGATATCGCTAACGCGCAATTCGTTTACCCACACTTCAACCGAGCGTGGCCCAAGGTTGTTGTCTTTGGGGTTACGAACGCCAATGTGTACAATATCTACTTGCCCGATACTTGGGTTGCCTTTTACACGTATAATGTTGTTATTGTCTTTCGATTCATTATCAATTTCTTCGTAAATACTACTTCGGCTAATTGTCGAACCAGCCTTTCTGATTTCGGCATCGCGGTTCATTTTTACTTCAGCAAGCTTGTCGAGCCTAACGTTGAGCATGTTTTCTTTGGGCCAAACAATTTTGCGGTCGTCATTGCTATCGTTGTTGTAGCGGGTTGGAGGAACAGGTGTTAGTTTTAACGGTATTTCGTACTCGTAATAATTATCGCGGTCGGTTCCCAACCGTACAAATACCGAAAGTTCGTAATCGTTAAGCGGCATGTTCTCAATGGCTTCGGCATGCACATTCATTTTAAGGGTTTTGTATTGCCTTAAATCGGAGCCAATATTTTTGTAAATGGCTTTTGAATCGCCCGGTTCAATGTCGGTTACTTTAAGCAGCATGGCTTGTTCGTTCATTTCAATAAGGGTGGGGTTCGATGGGTCGTATTCGCGGGTAATATCGGGAGGCAGAACGTAATTGATAGGTGTGCGGCTGCTGTTTTCTTCAATATTAATGGTTGTAACGTCGAATTTTGCATTGGCCGATTCGGAGCTGCCGGGTTCAAGCATTGCATATTTTTCTTTGCGCCAGTCGGAACGAACAAGGTTTAAGCTTCCAAAGCGCAATAAAATTGAATCGGAGAAATCGGTTAGGAACATCCTTACAAAACGAATTGATTTAAAATCGTTGATGTCGCCAAACCTTTCGTAATTGATCGAGTCGGTAATCGGTATTTTAAATTGGTACCATGTAACAGGTTCTGTTTCGCCATTGGCAAGCTTGGGCGATGCCACAATTTTATCAACAATGAAGTTTTTTCCTACTTCAAAATCTTCGGGTCTGATACTAACTCTATATTGAAAATACGATTCGTTTTCGTTAAGAGTATTGTCGTTGTTAATGTCTTCAATATCGGGTTCTTCGCGGCCCAATGTTGAGTATTGCTCGGTGTACAGCTCCGATGTTGGTGAGTTTTTGTCGGGGTTGTTGTAACGTTTGTAACGTTCGAATACCGATGCTTCCTCTTCGTCGAATTG
>JAFGAF010000075.1 GCA_016933815.1 Prolixibacteraceae bacterium | reverse complement strand
TTGATGAAGGCATCGGTCGATGAAACTTCAGCTTCGGGAGCCCTGTCGAGGTATTCGACACAAGCCGTCGAAACCAATGTCAACAAAATGACAAAGCCCCTTAATATATTGTATCTAATTTTCTTCATTTTATCACTTTTTACAATGTTATATTAAGACCTAAATTGATACGCCTTACGGTTGGATAAGCCGATGAGGCACCCATGTTTACCTCTCGGTCGTCGGGCATGCTGGTCCACATCCAAAGGTTATTGCCATTCAGGAATATTTTAAGCGAACTAATCCCCAAACGTTCAACGGCAAACTTATCGAAGGTATAAGCGAACTCGATGTTTTTAAGCCTTACGTACGAGCCATCGTACAGGTAAGTAGTACCTGAATAGTTCATGTGCGAGTTCCAACGCGGCATAGGTACGTCGGGGTTGGTATTTTCTTCCGACCAGAATGTACCTTGTTCGTAAACCCTGTTCAAATGGCCCGAGAAACTTTGCAGGTAAACCGAACGGTTAGCATTGTTCACCCCATAAAATTGAACAAAGCCACTAAAACCTTTCCATTCAATCCCAAAAGAACCACTATATGTATTTTGTGGCCTTTCGGGGTATCCGTATGGAGCCGAATCGTAATCGTCGATCACGCCATCGCCGTTAAAGTCCATAATATAAAGGTTGCCAGGGATTTTCTCGGCATCGTAAGTATTAAGTATAGTGCTACCGTAAACCTCGTCCCAAGTATTGTAATAACCACTGCTGATGTGCGAATAGGTTTGCCCAATTTGTTTACCTTCTTTTTTCTTGTAATAATCGAGCAATAATGGGTCGTCGGCTTCAATAATTTCATCTTTAGCATGCGACATGCTCACATCGGCCCACACCCTAAGTTGGTTGGCAAATGTTTTGTTGCTTTTGAGCTGAACCTCGTAGCCTTTTACCCTTACCTCGCCAATGTTGGCAATTGGAGGTGTGCCACCAAAATACGATGGTACCGAACGGCTCGAACCTTCCAATAAAATATCGGTACGGTAATCGTTAAAAATATCGAAGTTACCCGATAATAAACCATCGAAGAAGGCAAAGTCGGCACCGAAATTGGCTTTGGTCACTTTTTCCCAGTGAATGTCTTCGTTACCAATTTTCGATTCTTTCCACCAAACATAGGGGCTACGGTCGTTGGCTGTTTTTCCTAAAGCCGAAACATCGCCATAAGCCCATTGTGTCATGTA
>JAFGAF010000541.1 GCA_016933815.1 Prolixibacteraceae bacterium | reverse complement strand
GAATACGAAGGCATATTAACCGTTCAAAGTAAACGCACAGCTTACAACTCGTCGTACAAAACTACTGTTTTGAATATTCGCGACGAAGGTTTTCGTATTTCGTACCAAGAATACCAAGCCATTGAGTTTAACGAAACATCGAATAAGGACAACCTTACCAGTATACTTGCTTATTATGCTTACATTATTTTGGGTTTCGACTACGATACTTATTCACTTAACGGTGGTACCGAATATTTTGAAAAGGCACGCAAAATTGTAAACGATGCGCAAAGTTTTCCCGGTAGTTACAAAGGTTGGAAAGCTTTTGAGTCGGATTACAACCGTTATTGGCTGATAGATAATCTCATGAACGGTGCTTATGCGCCTTATCGTGAGTGTACTTATGCTTATCACCGTAAAGGGCTCGATGCCATGTCGGAAAGTGTTGAGTCGGGCAGGGCCGAAATAGCTGAGTCGTTGCGACTCATCCAGCGTGTATTCAGGGCTCGCTCGAGACTTTATATTACACAAATGTTTTTCGATGCCAAATCGAACGAGTTGGTGAACATTTTTTCTCAATCGTACCCCGATGAGCAAGATCGTGTCATTCAAATTCTTTCGGAATGTGACCCTTCGAATGCAGCTAAATACGAGAAAATTAAAAACAAAAGCCAAGATTCTCCGATGTAATTATGCTGAAGAACCTGACCATAAAAAATTATGCCATTATTAAGCATCTCGATGTTAATTTCGACAGGGGGTTTTGCGTAATAACCGGCGAAACCGGTGCCGGCAAGTCTATCATAATGGGTGCTTTAGCACTTATTTTAGGGCAAAGGGCCGATTCGTCGGTAATGAACGATAAACAAGGCAAATGTGTGGTCGAAGGCAGGTTCGATGTTGAAAAAAATAATCAGCTTGAAGTGTTTTTTGCCGAGAATGAGCTCGACTTTGAAATTCCGGTTATCCTTCGCAGGGAAATAAACAGCAGTGGCAAGTCGAGGGCTTTCGTGAACGATACTCCCGTTCAGTTAAATATTTTACGCGAACTAGGTTTAATGCTTATCGATATACATTCGCAACATGCCAACCTCGATTTGGGTAAACGGCAATTTCAATTAAATGTACTCGATTGGTATTGTGCTCATAAAGATTTGCTCGTTGTTTACCAAAATTTGTATGCCGAATACCAAACTTTGCAAAAGCAATTCGAACAACTCAATGGACTTGCAGAGAAATCGAAAACCGATATCGATTATTTCGAGTTTCAGTTTAAACAACTCGACGAAGCCCGTTTGATTGAGGGCGAACAAGGCGAATTAGAACTGGAACAGGAGTTGCTTAACCATTCGGAAGAAATTAAAACCGGCCTCGATAGTGTTTGCCGTTTGCTCGATAATGAAGATACAGGGGCTTTGCTTGCGATTAAACAAAGCCTTTCGGTTTTAACCAAGCTGAGTGCTTTTATGCCCCAGGCCAACGAACTGGCTACGAGAGCCGAAAGCACTTTAATTGAACTGCGCGATATTGCTGATGAGTGTGAACAGCTTGCCGAAAAAACTGCTCACGATCCAGGTCGCCTCGAGCTGGTGACCGATCGGTTAAATTTGTTGTATTCGCTTGAGCAAAAGCACCATGTTGAATCAGTTAATGAACTGATTGCTCTCAGAAACGAGTTTTCCGAAAAAATTGATGCAGTAGCTTCGTACGACTTAGAATTGGAGAAGCTTGCCAAGGCAATTGATAAACAACGCACTTTATTAGCCGATGCGGCATTAAAGTTGCACAAATCGAGGGCTGGAAAAATTGATGGTCTGCTCAACGAGGTGAGTACTTATTTGCATCAGCTTGGTATGCCCAACGCGCTGTTTAACATTGAATTGCTTACGAAGGAGCAGTTTGGCCCGGCAGGAACCGATGAGGTATATTTCATGTTTGCTGCCAATAAAGCCGGTCAGCCCGAAGAAATCAACAAAGTGGCTTCGGGTGGTGAACTATCGCGTTTAATGCTGGCCATAAAAACCGTTGTAGCTAAATCGAAGGCTTTGCCTGCCATTATTTTCGACGAGATCGATACCGGTATTTCGGGCGAAATAGCGCTCAAAATGGGAAATATTTTGCGTCAGATGGCAAATCATATGCAGGTAATTAATATTACTCATTTACCACAAATTGCATCAAAAGGAATGAGCCATTACATGGTTTATAAAACTGAAGATCAGAATGGTGCCGAAACAGGTATTGTTAAACTTAACAACAACGAACGTGTTGTTGAAATAGCTAAAATGTTGAGTGGCGAAGTGCCGCACCAAGCAGCCATCGATAATGCCAAAATGCTACTCGACCTTTCGGTAAATCAATAAAGCTTATCGCCATATTTTGTTTTTATTCAGTGCATTGCGGTATTTTGCCGCGTTTACATTGTGTTGCTGTAATGTTCGGGCAAAATTGTGATAGCCCGAAAAATCTTCGCGGGCACACATGTACAAATAATTGTGGTTTTCGGCATTCAGCACCGCTTCAATACTCGATGTTTCGGGAAAATTTATGGGCCCGGGAGGTAGCCCGCTGTATTTATAAGTATTGTAAGCCGATTCGGTTTCGAGCATATCATTTGTAATTCTTCGAACCGTAAAGTCGCCAATGGCATATTTTATTGTAGGGTCGGCTTGAAGCAACATGCCTCTTTTTAACCTGTTGATGTATAGGCCGGCTACTTTTGCTTTTTCGTCGGGCTGAATGGTTTCTTCTTGAACAATTGATGCCAGAATTGTAGCTTCAACAGGGCTTAGGCCAAAGTTTTCGGCTTTTAGTTTTCGTTCGTCGTTCCAAAAACGATGATATTCAGCGTTCATTCTTTTGATAAAATCCAATGGCTGTGTAGTCCAATAAAATTCGTAAGTATTGGGGATAAACATGGCCGAAAAAGTTTGTGCATCGAAACCGTAATTGTTGTAGTTTGCTGTATCGCGAAAGGCGGTAAGTAAGCTCAACGAGTCGGTTTCGAAGTATTTGGCTACTTTCCCGGCCAGTTCGTCGAAATGCCTAACATTGTTAAAAGTTGCTTTTACAGGGGTTTGTTCGCCCGATCGTAATAAGTTTACAACTTGGTTGGTGTTCCATCCTTTTTTAATGGTGTACCTGCCGGGTTTTATTTGTTTGCGGTAATCTTTCTTTTTCGAAACCCATGCAAAGGCTTTGGGCTTGTACAACAGGTCGTTGTTAATGAATATTTTTTCAACGTGTTTGAAATCGGAGCCGGTAGGGATCAAAATAGTTGCGTCTTTCTTTACATTTTCCTTAAAAACAAAAGTAAACAATTCGAAGGCCCTGAATCCCGAAATGATTAACAATAAGGCAAATATGGCCATCGAAAAACGACCTATGCGGGGGAATAACAGCGATTTATTTTTTCTTTCAATTTCCATGGTTATATTTTTTTTCAAAAATAAGCATATTCATTATTAGTATAAAACGTTTATGTTCGACCGGTTGAAATAGTGATACAAAATTTCATCAACCGAAAAACCTTCAATGGCCATAACTGCTGCACCAATCTGACAAAGTCCTACTCCGTGTCCCCAGCCGGCTCCTTTTAGTTTAAAAGAGTAGGGCAGCAGCGTGTTGTTTTTATAATGTTTTTCTATAACAAATGCCGAGCTGTATAAATGCGTTTCCGAAAGCCACTTTCTGATTGCCAATTCTTTGCCGACCACTATTTCGTTTTTGTCACCTTTAACAAGCAGTTTTGTAATTCGGCCCGAAATGCCTCTTTTTAAGGCTTTCAAATCAATTATATTTCCAAAATCGATCCCTGATTTTCGTTTTATCAAAGCCGAAAGTTCTTTTTGACTGTAAACAGTTTCCCAGCGAAAAAAATCGTTGGTTTTTTGATCGAAATCGACCAGAACTTGTTTGAGGACTTCGGTGTTGGAGGTGTTACAATAGGCTTGTGGTTTCGAAACAATAAATTCTTCAATATTGGAGAAAAGCTTTTTCAAATCGTTTTTTGAATCGGAAATTGCTGTTAAATAAGTTTTGGGTTTGTTCTCCCAAACATTTTCGAAATTTTCGCTAATACCGCCGCAACATTTTGAGTAGCGAGTGTCGCAAATTTCGTTCTCGAACATAAGTACTTTGCCACGCGTAGCATTTACTGCTTCAAGAGCATTTTCTGAAATAATTTTGCTGATTCCTTGATAGCGTTGACAATGATCGTCGGCACAAACATCGAAAATGTCGTGATCTTCGCGGTCGTACCATTTGATGTGTTGTTTTATTGTTCGGCCTTCAATAATATTTTCGCGGGCATGTTCATTGTTAATTGAAGTGTTTTTTTGTTTTGAAATTTGCGATAATAACCAACTACGCGAAATGATGGCATGTACTTGTAAGAGGGTAGGGTTGTTCATTGCACTCATCTCGCTCGATATTACGCTTTTAAGGTAGCTTTCGAGTGCAATATTGTTGATGGCCCATATTTCGCCATTGTGTAACTTAAGCGTAAGTGAACCTTCAAATTCCTGATCCTGATTTTGTTGCCAGTGAAAACCAATGCCAATTTGAACATTTTTGATTACGAAGGTGGCATTTTGCGAATTGGCTTGCAGGCAAATTGTGCTTTCTCCTTTTGTCCACGGAAGCTCAATTGAGTTGTTGTTAATAAGGGCTTTGTAATGTCCTTGTTCAATTAAATTGTTTTGAAAACTAAAACTTCCCTTTAATTCAAATTCGATAATTGAATGCTTTACAATTCCTACATTAATAATAGGTTCGTCGTTGATAATCATTGCTTTATTTGTCGAAATTTGATTTTATTTTTTTACAACATTGTGACCAAATGGAGTTAGCGATAAGGATGCTAATTTAAAGTGTTGTTTTCCGAATGGGATGCCAATAATGGTTATTGAAAGGATAACACCGAGTACTATGTGTGATAAAAAGATCCAGAAACCACCTATCAGTATCCAAATAATATTCATGATTGTACCTAAACAACCCGAAGCAAATTCGTTTTGTTTTATATCCCTGCCAAAAGGCCAGATGGCCAATTCGGCAAGCTTAAGTGTTTGTATTCCAAACGGAATACCCACAATTGTTAGCATCATTGCAATGCTCGAAACTACATATTCAATGGCGATAATAAATCCGCCCAAAACAAACCATAAAATATTTCCTAATGTGCTCATAGTTGTTGTGTTATTCGTAACGTTTGCCCCACCATTTTTTTAATCGGTCGAGCATTGAATTTTCTTGTTGATTTTTGCCGGGTTCCCAAAATTTTTGGCTTTTTAATGCGTCGGGCAAGTATTGTTGATTAACAAAGTTGCCTTCGTAGGCATGGGCGTATTTGTAAGTTTTGCCGTAGCCTAGTTCTTTCATTAGTTTGGTTGGGGCATTTCGCAAATGAAGCGGAACGGGTAAATTGCCGGTATCCCTAACTTTTTGCAGGGCAGCGTCGATTGCATTGTAAGCCGTATTGCTTTTAGGCGAAGTGGCTAAATAAACACATACCTCGGCCAATACAATGCGGCCTTCGGGCCAGCCAATTTTGTTAATCGCATCGAAGCCTGCATTGGCAAGTAAAAGCGCGTTTGGGTTGGCCAATCCGATATCCTCGGCAGCCGAAATCACCAACCGACGTGCAATAAACTTCGGATCTTCACCACCTTCAACCATTCGGGCCAGCCAGTATATGGCTGCATCGGGGTCGCTGCCTCGTATGCTTTTTATAAATGCCGAAATGATGTCGTAGTGCATTTCGCCGTTTTTGTCGTAGGCCGAAGGGTTTTGTTGCAGGCTTTTAGTTACCAATTCGTTGGTAATAATTAGTTTTTCGCCTTCAGCATTTGCGCTTACTAATTCCAAAATATTGAGCAACTTACGTGCATCGCCGCCCGCGAAACGGTATAACGACTCCTTTTCCTGAACATCAACTTCGAGTTTTTTAAGTACGATGTCGTTTTTAAGTGCATAATTCAGCAATTGTTCGAGGTCGGCCACATCCAACGATTTTAACACGTAAACCTGACAACGCGATAAAAGCGGCGTAATAACTTCGAACGAAGGGTTCTCGGTTGTTGCACCTATTAATGTTACAATGCCTTGCTCAACTGCTCCCAACAACGAATCTTGTTGCGATTTGCTAAAACGGTGAATTTCGTCGATAAAAAGAATTGGGTTTGGACGGTTAAAGAATTGTACTTTTTTTGCTTTCTCGATGGCTTCGCGAACATCTTTTACGCCTGAATTAATGGCGCTAAGTGTGTAAAATGGTCTCTCGAGAGTTTGGGCAATTATTTGAGCCAGTGTAGTTTTACCCACACCCGGAGGCCCCCAAAGTATCATCGAGCTTAGGGTATTGCCTTCTATCATGCGTCGTAAAATAGCATTTTCCCCAACCAAGTGGTCTTGCCCAAAATAACTGTCGAGGTTTTTGGGCCTTAATCGTTCTGCCAAGGGTTGATTCACCATAGGGGCAAAAATAATCAAATTCAACAACAGTGTTTCAATCTTT
>JAFGAF010000540.1 GCA_016933815.1 Prolixibacteraceae bacterium | reverse complement strand
GATTTTTGGGCAAAGTGGACCAGCTCGCCCCTTTTTGCAGGCGGTTTCCTTTGGGCATACAACGACGATGCAGTTGTGCGCACCGACCTCAACGATTCGCTCGACTCCGACGGCCAGCATGCCCCCGACGGTATAGTAGGACCTTTCCGCGAAAAGGAAGGCAGTTTTTTCACCATCAAAGAAGTTTGGGCGCCAATTCAATTCCAACCGCTAATGATTACCCCTTCGTTTAATGGCGAATTGTACATCAAGAATACCTATTTGTACACCAACCTCAATCAGTGCAAACTAGCATTCGAGGTAAACAAAGTTCCCGGTCCGTGGGAAAAACCCGAAGTTACAAGCATTGCATCGGGCACCATTTCGCTTCCATCGGTATTGCCCGGCGAAACCCGAAAAATTAAAATGAACCTGCCCGATAACTTTTTCGACGGCGATGTGCTGGCAATAACAGCTACCGACCATTTTGGAAAAGAAATTTACACCTGGACCTGGCCAATTAAAACAAGCAGCGAATACCTGCAAGCAAAACTCACAACCAATACATTCACAAAAAAAGCAAGTTTTGAACAACAAGCAAGTTCAGTTACCCTTACCGCTTCGGGTGCAAGCATTTCATTCAATACTAAAAGTGGCTTAATCGAGAAAGTGAACACCACCAAAGGCGAACTGCCATTTAACAACGGGCCAATTCCGGTTGGCATGAAAGCAACTTTCGATCGTTACGAAGCGCGTACCGAAGGCAACAAAGCTGTTTTCACAGTTTGGTACAAAGGCGGCATCGACTCTATACGTTGGGAGATGCACCCCGACGGCAAACTAAAAATGAGCATGATAGCTCTCAACAAAGCAACCAACGACGGAGGTTTCGACGGAGGCTATGTCGATGATAAAATCGACCTTTGGGGCATCACATTCAGTTTTCCCGAAAACCAATCGACCAACATCACTTGGTTTGGCAAAGGGCCTTACCGTGTTTACAAAAACCGCATAAAAGGAACCACATACAACCTGTGGCAAAAAGCTTACAACAACACCATAACCGGCGAGAACTTTGGCAACCTTGTTTATCCCGAATTTAAAGGTTACCACGCTAACATTTACTGGGCAAAAATTGGCACCAAACAAAATGTACCCATCACCTTTGCCTCCGAAAACAACAACCTGTTTTTGAGGTTATTCACCCCACAAGAACCGGCAGGCACATTAAGGCGGTCGCTTCCTCATTTTCCCGAAGGTGATTTGTCGTTCCTGTACGAAATTAACTCAATACGTGCATTTAAACCAACCAGCCAAATGGGTCCACAAAGCGAACCATCGAGCATTAGAATAAAAAGTGGCGACGACGGAATACCAATGACAATCTGGTTCGATTTT
>JAFGAF010000539.1 GCA_016933815.1 Prolixibacteraceae bacterium | reverse complement strand
GGTGGCGTGTTTGGCAGTGTGTACGGCACTCTGGAGCTACTACCTTCTGATGAACGTGCTTTGATTAAAGGAATCATTATCAATAAATTCAGGGGTGATATTCGCTTGTTCGAAGATGGCAAGAAAATGTTGGAAGATATTACCGGTGTGCCAGTTGTTGCTGTAATTCCTTATTTTAGAGATATTCAAATTGAAGATGAAGACTCGGTTGTGGTAGATTTGAAAAACCGCCAAGCAACAACAGGAAAAACAAACATTGCAGTAGTTTTATTGCCTCACATGAGCAATTTTACCGATTTTGCAAACTTAGAACGCAATACTGAAATTAACCTCTTTTATGCTGCATCTCCCTCCGACTTGTATAATGCCGATGTGGTTATTGTACCTGGTTCAAAAAATACAATATCCGATTTGCTTTATTTACGAAAAGCTGGTATGGCTAAAGCAGTACTAAATGCTCATCAATTGGGTAAAAAAGTATTTGGAATTTGCGGGGGATATCAAATGATGGGACTTTCGATTAATGATCCTTTTGAAGTTGAAAGTGAAATCAAAACCATCCCCGGCCTTGGAATATTGCCTGTAAAAACAACTCTTTTGGCCAATAAAACTACCAATCAGTGCCAATTCACATTTTTAAACGATACAGCTATCTGCACGGGCTACGAAATACACATGGGCGAAACTTTTGCCGATATCAACTCGCCATTGTGCAACATAATTGGCAAAGGCCCCGATGGTTTCTATTTGAATGAAAACACCTGGGGTACTTATTTGCACGGAATATTCGACAATCAAACAGTTGTTAACAAGTATATTTTAAACAATTCTCCAAGCACTGAAAATCATTTCGATTACCAAGCATTTAAACAAGAACAGTTTAACAAGTTGGCCGATTTAGTTCGTGCATATTCAGATATGCAGTATATTTGCAAAAAAATAGCTGAGAAATAAACACAATGTTAGCAGGTCACGGAAATGATATTTATCGATATGAAAATGAGATCGTTGTTGATTTTAGCTCAAACATTGCAAAAGTCAATATAAGGGAGAAATTACTCGCTTTTTTACAAAAGAAAATAAAAACAATCAGTAATTATCCCGATCCTGAGATGATCCAGTTGAAGCGGGCTATTGCCAAATTCCACAACACATCAACCGACGAGGTTATTGTTACAAATGGCTCTACCGAAGCATTTTATCTGGTTGCGCATACTTTTGCAAAGCGAAAAACATTTATTCAAATACCCTCATTTGCCGAATACGAAGATGCCTGTTCGCGATACGATCATTCGTTGTTTTTTGAAACAAAAATAGATGCCGAAACAATAAAAGGTTTCGATATGGTATGGCTGGGAAATCCAAATAACCCCGATGGCAAAGTTGAATCGCTCGAAAACATTACCGATTGGAGCAAGCGTTATCCAAATACAACTTTTGTCATTGATGAAGCTTATGCCGATTTATCGCATGTTCATAAAACAGCAATCCCCTTAGTTGTTAAAAAACAGAACGTTATCATTATCCGCTCGTTAACCAAATCGTTTTCGATTCCCGGTTTGCGAATTGGATACATAGTTTGCAAAAAAGATATTGCCGATAAAATCCGCAATTACACAATACCCTGGAACATAAATAGTTTAGCTGTCGATGCAGGCGTTTTTATAATGAACAATTACGATTCGTTAGTGCCCGATGCCAAAGAATTGGCCGAAACATGTACAATATTCAAAACTGAACTCGAAAAAAACAACAATCTAAAAGTATATCATTCCGATTGTAATTTCCTGCTTGTTCAATTGCATAGGGGAAATGCAACCGATTTAAAACAATACCTTGTAAAGCATCATGGCTTGCTAATTCGCGATGCTTCGAATTTCAGAGGGCTTGGTCCACAGTATTTCAGGGTTGCAGTTCGCAGCAATCAGCAAAACCAGTTATTGGCCAATGCCATTCTCGACTGGATGACTCATTAAAAGCACCTTAATATGTTACATCCAATTGTTCTCCCTTTAATCATCGGTTTTTTTACTGATGCACTCATTGGCGACCCACGCAATTTTCCCCACCCTGTAAAGTTTTTTGGCTTTCTAATTTCAAAAGTTGAATATTATTTCAACATAGGGAAATACAAACGTATAAAAGGAGCAATTTGTGCCATTTCATTAGTATTTGTTACTTGGTTGTTTTATTGGCTAATCGCTAAATCTATAAGCCCCTATCCCATTATTCAAGTAATTATTTCTTCAATTATTGTTTATCAGGCAATTGCCAACAGGGGGCTCATCACCGAAGCGTTGAAAGTGGAGAAAATTATCAGAACCAACAACATTGAAGCAGCGAGAAAGCAACTATCGACCATCGTTGGGCGCGATACCCAAAACCTTAACAAAAACCAAATCAGAATTGCAGTTCTTGAAACTTTATCGGAAAACCTGAGCGATGGCGTTATTGCCCCTTTGTTTTATTACGCCATTGGCGGTTTTCCGCTTATGATGGCCTATAAAATGGTAAATACGCTCGATTCGATGATTGCTTATAAAAATGATCGCTTTAAAGATTTTGGCCTGGTTGCTGCCCGGGTTGATGATCTGGCCAACATAGTTCCAGCTCGTTTAACAGCTTTTTTAATGGCATTACTGGCTTTAAGTAAGCGAGCATTTATTTATATTTTTAAATATGGCAATAAACACAGCAGCCCCAATTCGGGTTACCCCGAAGCTGCTTTGGCAGGTATTTTAAACTGTAGGTTTGGAGGCCCAAATGCTTATGGTGGCAAAATACACAACAAACCATACATAGGTAATAAAGAACGAATTATAACAGGTAGGGATATTTACAAAGCAGCACTTTTAAATGCTGCTGTAGCAGTTTTTATGGTTATGTCGATTGTTGGTTTTTACTTAATCAAAGCATCGTAAAGAATTTCGACAGGGTGCAGTGCTTTACGTTTTGTGCCCAGCATAATTTGTTCCCTGCAACTGGTTCCGGGAGCTGCAATAATCACTTCTTCATCGGTTTTTCTAATGGCAGGGAAAAGTACCATTTCGCCAATCTTCATCGAAATATCATGGTGTTCTTTTTCGTAACCAAACGATCCGGCCATACCGCAACACCCCGAAGGTATTTCTTCAACACTATAATTTACAGGAAATTGTAGCATGTCAATTGAAGCTTTTGTAGTAGCCAAAGCTTTTTGGTGACAATGACCGTGCAGTTTTATTTTTGCCGCATCGAGGGTAAAGCTGTCTTTTGTAATATTACCTTTTTCAACCTCCTGCATAAAAAACTCATCAATCATGAGCACATTAGCTACTAATATTTTTGCATCGTCTTTCAAGTTATCGGCAACCAAATCAGAATATTCATCTCTAAATGAAAGAATTGCCGATGGTTCAATCCCTACCAAAGGTGTTTCATTGCTGATTAAGTCTTTCAATAAGGTTACATTTTTATTGGCCAACTGTTTGGCTTTTTTCACCAACCCTTTC
>JAFGAF010000538.1 GCA_016933815.1 Prolixibacteraceae bacterium | reverse complement strand
GGTTCGAATAAGAGATGGGTCATATTCTAACATGGTTTTTTTTATAACTTTGCAGGTTTACAAATTCAGAAAAAAAATGTCAGTACATAAAGAAATAAGGAAAGTGACCACCCATGTGCTTTCAGAAATGAAGCTGAGGGGTGAAAAAATATCGATGTTAACGGCCTACGACTTCAGCATGGGGCGCTTGGTTGACGAGGCCGGCGTTGATGTTATTTTGGTTGGCGACTCGGCATCGAATGTGATGGCCGGCAACGAAACCACATTGCCCATTACCCTCGATCAAATGATATATCATGGTAAATCGGTTGTAAAAGGTGTAAAACGTGCATTGGTTGTGGTTGATATGCCTTTTGGAACTTATCAGGGCAACTCGAAAAAAGCAGTACAATCGGCAATACGTATCATGAAAGAAACCCATGCCGATGCTGTTAAAATTGAAGGCGGAAAAGAAATTATTGAATCGATAAACCGCATTATTTCAGCTGGCATACCTGTTATGGGGCACTTGGGTCTTATGCCACAATCGATTCACAAATACGGCACCTATGTGGTAAGGGCCAAAGAAGACGAAGAAGCCAAAAAACTGATTAGCGATGCAAAACTGCTCGAAGAGGCTGGTTGTTTTGGTATTGTACTGGAAAAAATACCTGCCGAACTGGGCGAAAAAGTAACCAACGAAGTTAAAATACCCATTATTGGCATTGGTGCCGGCGGCGGTGTCGATGGCCAGGTACTGGTTATACACGATATGCTGGGCATAACGCAAGAATTTTCGCCACGTTTTTTACGCCGTTACCACAACTTAGCTGCCGAAATTAAAGGTGCTGTTGGCGCCTATATCGATGATGTGAAGTCAAGGGACTTTCCTAACGAAAAAGAGCAATACTAAAAAATCATCCGTCATACTAAAACTTATGTTTTCGTATGACGGATAATATACTTTAATTGCTTTTTAGAAAATATAATAAGTCAATGCTAAATTGAATGTTTGTTGGATCGAATTGTCGATTTTTTTAGCTATGTTTTCAGCTCTTATTACTAATGCGTTTTCAACGTGAGCGTTATAAAGAGACATTGAAGCACTCAGCCTCATCTTTTCCGACAGGTAGTAATATCCGTAAACGCCAAGTCCAAATGTATTGTTTAACACGTAATTTTGTTTTGATAAATATCTCAAATTAAGGTTGACATTGGTATTTGCGCTAAAGTATGTGCGTGTATTGGGATAATATCCAATCGAATAATTGGCCGCTGCATCAAGTATGGGTAAATTACTTAGGCTGATATTGGAGCTGAAGTTACGTTGCCATTTTAACGAAATGGGCTTGTTTGCCTGAAAACCAATGTTAAAATATCCATCTACATTGTTGTAATTATAGGTTCTGGATGATTCGTTGTTGTAATAAAAATAAGTGTCTTTTATTGATAAGTCATAATATAGGCGTTTCCCCGATGTGCGGGTTTGAATACCGGCCATAAAATGGTAGTCGGAAATTATGTTGAAAACTTTTACCGATTCGGCTTCAATTAAGGAGTTTTCCTTTAAAAAGCCAATCAGTTCTTCCATTACTTTCATTCGGTAAAGCCTTTCGTCAAAAAAACGTTCTTGTTTTAATTCATTGATTTTATCGGCCAATTTTACCACATCATTGTCGGTCAATGCCCTTGTTAAAAGGCCGCTTGCTTCCAAGTCGTCGAGTATATATATTGCTTCGCTAGCCACACTAACATGTTCCATCCTGCCATGTGCATGACCAATTTTTATACTTGATGAAATAAGCGGATCACCCTGAAAACTTGATTTTTTGATGATGCTATCGTTTTTTGTTGTGGTGTTATCAGTTCGCCCGGCAAAGTTTAAGTCTCCGTTTATGTACCACGAATTTTTCAATCGGTTACCATAAAACTGCTCATAATTATAAAAGCCATTTACTGAAAAAACAATTCTTCCATCTGAGTAGTTCTTTTTAATTGCTGAAATGATACTGTCTTTTTGGATATGCAAGTAACTACCGTAGAGGTCAACACTTGAACCGTAATTTATGATCCTTTCGCGTTTAAAATCAATGTAATCCCAAGTGGATTTTAATTGCCCGTTGGATGAAAATTGGCGCTCTTTGTAATCCAATTGTTTGTCGAATAAACTCGATTTATCTGAAGCCCCTTGCCGAAGCTGGGTGTTTAAATCGAGCGAAGAACGCTTGTAGTCGGAGGTTTGGTAAGTGCTTAGGTCGAATTCTTTTACCTGTGCAGTAAGCTGAGTGGAGGCAAAAATTAATGCCATCAACACGGTGATGTAGGTTTTTTGCATGTGGTTAATTATAATTAAAAATTGATTTTTAACAAATAACGTACCACTGTTAAGTAGATTGTTCATTTTTTTTTTGATTAATGTCTTTTAACAATGTTTAACTTTGATCCGAAAAATTGATGATCATGCAAGTAATTTACGAAGACAACCATATTATTGCTGTCAATAAAACCGGCAACGAAATTGTACAGGGCGACAAAACGGGCGACTCCCCCCTTAGCGATATTGTGAAAGCTTACATCAAACAAAAATACAACAAGCCCGGCGAAGTGTTTTTGGGGGTCACCCATCGGCTCGACCGGCCAACCAGCGGTGTAGTTCTGTTTGCCCGCACCGGCAAAGCACTTACCCGCCTAAACGAGATGTTCAAACAAAAAGAGGCCATCAAAAAAACATACTGGGCGGTGGTCGATAAAATACCAAGCCCGCCTCAGGGCACTCTGCATCATTGGCTGGTTCGCAACAACAAGCAAAACAAATCGTATGCATACAATTTACAAAAGCCCGACAGCAAAGAAGCCGTATTGCAGTACAAATACCTGAAAAGTTCCGACAGGTTTCACTTGTTGGAGATCGATTTACAAACAGGCCGTCATCACCAAATACGGGCACAACTTGCTGCAATTGGCTGTTTGATTAAAGGCGATTTAAAATACGGCTTTCCGCGTTCGAACCCCGATGGGGGCATCCATCTGCATGCCCGAAAAATTGAATTTATTCATCCCGTTTCAAAAGAAAACGTTTCAATAATAGCAGCACCTCCAAACGATCAACTCTGGAAATACTTTGTTGATAACGAATAAAAAGAATGTGATTTTTTTTATATATGTTTGCATTGCGTACTTTTTACATTAACACTGCACACTATTAATATTCAATAAATTAACCTGTTAGTTATACATTTAAACCGAAAAACTCAATGAAAAGAAAAGTACTAAAATTGTTTTATGCTGCATCGTTTACGATGTTGGCCGTAATACTCGTTTCGTGCAATAGCGGCAATACTACTAAAAAGGGCTCAAAGCTGCTGGCCTACGATGCGCAAATCGACACTATTATTGCACAAATGACCCTCGAAGAAAAAATTGCCATGCTACACGGCAAGCACATGTTTACCTCAGCCGGAATCGAACGTTTTGGCATTGCCGACATGGTTTATGCCGACGGACCATTTGGAATTAGAGAAGAAATGGAACCACACTCATGGCGTTCGCTTCAACTGGCAACCGATTCGGCCACCTTTTTCCCAACAGGTTCGGCTTTAGCTGCAACCTGGAGCGAAGAAATGGCCTATAAATACGGAACAGGAATGGCTCGCGAAGCCCGTTTAAGAGGTAAAGATATGATTCTGGGACCTGCAATAAATATACAACGCATACCCACCGGAGGCCGCACCTACGAATACCTTAGCGAAGACCCGTTCTTAAGCGCACGCTTATCGGTTGGATATACCAAGGGTGTTCAGGACAATGGCGTAGCGGTGTGCCTGAAACATTACGCACTTAACAACCAGGAAAACAACCGTGGAAGGGTTAACGTACTGGTTAGTCCACGTACCATGCGCGAAATTTATTTGCCACCATTCCAGGCTGCCGTGGAAGAAGCCGATGCATACGGCGTTATGGCCGCTTACAACAAAGTAAACGGCTACTGGTGCTCCGAAAACGACATGCTTCAGAACAAAATATTGCGCGATGAATGGGGTTTTGCCGGAATGATCATTTCCGACTGGGGAGGCGTACACAGCACAGTTGCTGCTGCGCTTAACGGTCTCGATGTTGAAATGCCCGGCCAACGCTATTTTGGTCAAGCATTAATCGATTCGGTTAACTCTGGCGCAGTTCCTGTTTCGGTAATCGATGCCAAAGTAAGAAATATTCTCAGGGTACGACTGGCAATTGAACCGGTACCCGCCAATGAGGCCAACAAAATAATGACCGCCCAACCCGAGCAAGCACAAATTGCATACGAGGTGGCTTCAAAATCAATTGTATTACTTAAAAATGACGAAGCAGTTCTACCCATCGATCTCAACAAAAACAAGAACATTGTGATCATAGGCGATAATGCCATACGTACAATGGCACTGGGTGGTGTTGGCGCAGGAGTGAAAGCTCTTTACGAGATTACTCCGCTCGAAGGGCTTAAAAACCGCATAGGCAACAAAGCCAATATCGAATTTATTGAAGGATATGTAAAACCAAAATTCGTTTGGGGCCAATTTAAATCGCCTTATACCGACCCCGATCCCGAACTGCTCGCAGCAGCTGTTGACGCGGCAAAAAAAGCCGACTTGGTTATTTTTATGGCCGGCAACAACCGCGAAGTTGAAACCGAAGGCAGCGACCGCTTTTCAATTGAGCTGCCTTACGGACAAGACTCGCTTATTGCAGCTATTGCAGCGGTTAACCCAAATATTGCCACAGTAGTAGTGGCCGGAGCCCCGGTCGACTTAAGGGTTGTAAACTCAAATTCGAAGGCCTTGGTTTATGCATGGTTTAACGGAACCGAAGGAGGAAATGCTCTTGCCGATATCTTGCTTGGCAATATCAGTCCTTCGGGGAAATTGCCATACACGTTGCCCATTAAGCTCGAAGACTCTCCTGCTTACGCAATGGGTAACTACCCTCAAACCGACAGCCCAATTTCCGAAGACATATTTGTTGCTTTGGTTGACGAGCACAAGGCCGAATCACTTAAAGAGGATAAATCGAACAAAGACATTGCAATTTATTCCGAAGAAATGCTGGTTGGCTACCGCTGGTTCGACACCAAAGGAGAGGCCGTTATGTACCCATTTGGGCACGGTCTTTCGTACACCCAATTCGATTACAAAAATTTGAAAACAAACAAGCAAACATACAAGGAAAACGAAAGTATTAAAGTAAGTGTTGATGTGAGCAACACCGGTTCGCACAACGCCGACGAGGTTATCCAATTGTATGTTCGCCGTATTAACGCTAAGGTTGAATGGCCTTTAAAAGAGCTAAAAGCCTTCGAACGTGTGAGCATAAATGCAGGCGAAACCAAAACTGTAGAACTCAATTTTGACGTTAAGAATCTGCGTTACTGGGACGAAGAATCATACGACTGGTTACTCGAAAACGGCGAAATTGAACTGATGGTTGGCAGCTCATCGAGCAATATTCTTCTTACTCAAAAAGTTAACATTTAATCCATCGCTCATAAGTAAAAAAGCGCGAAGCCGGTTTCATTCCGCTTCGCGCTTTTTTTATTGAAAATTAAACTGTCATT
>JAFGAF010000074.1 GCA_016933815.1 Prolixibacteraceae bacterium | reverse complement strand
AAGCTCAACCAATTCCTTTACGATGCTTAAGCCGAGGCCGGTACCCCCAATTGCACCTTTGTTAACATTGGTGGCACGGTAAAACCTTTCAAATATTTTATCGGTTTCGGTTTGCGGAATACCCATACCGGTATCGCTCACAAAAAGTGTTATTTGTTTTTCATCTGAAGTGTACCCAATGGTAATGCTCCCCGAGTTGGTATATTTATAAGCGTTTGATACAAGGTTAGCAAAAATCTGCCTTAGCTTTTCGTAATCGGAAGTGATATAATATGCTTGCTCCGATTGTTTGCTGATGAATAACCCGGCTTTTTGCATGTACTCGGGCAAACTAAACGACAGTTGAATGTCGGACAATAAATTGTTTACATCGAATTTTGAAGGATTGTAGGTAAGCAATTTTGTTTGCAGGCGCGAATACAGCACAATATCATCGATAATGTGCACCAATTGTTCCGAGTTTTGCACAATAATTTGTGCATACCTGCTCATCAATTCTTGCGAATCCTCGTCGGGCAATAAGCTGGCAAAACCCATTATTGAGTTCATGGGTGTACGTATTTCGTGGCTCATGTTGGCCAAAAAGGCCGATTTTAGCCGATCGCTTTCTTCGGCTTTTTCCTTAGCAAGTAACAACTCCGTTTCGGTTGATTTGTGGGCTTCAATTTCTTGTTTCAGATCGGCAATCAACTTGATGTTGTTTTTGTGCACATGCTTAATTTTTTTAACTGCCCTGGCTACCCGAATCCGCAACGCAATTACAAATGCAAACAACAGCACAAGTGCCGAAACAATCCCATAAATTAGCAGTCGGTATTTCTTAAAAAAGTTGTGTTTTTCGTAAACGCTGAACCATTTTTCGTACAAACGGTTGTATTGGCCACTTGCTTTTAACTGATACAAACCCATATTGAGCAACCACAACAACTCATCGTTGCCTGTACTTACGGCCATTGCATATTTGTAGGGTTCAATATCGGAGCTTTGAATTTTTATGTTTTTAATTTTGTGTTGCTTTATTAATAGGGCACCTTGGAAATTGCCCACCAAAGCAGCATCGTGCTTTCCCGATGCCAATAATTGCAAAGCCTCGAGCTGGCTGCCTACAGCAATAATTTTATCGGTCAGGCCGCTTTCGATCAAAAAATCGTGCATGCGGTCTTTATCTTGTACAATAATTTCTTTGCCCTTAAGCGATTCAAGCGTAGTAAAAACATGGTTTTTGCGCGTAAAAATACCATGTGTCATTACACTGTGGGGGATGCCAAATAGTATTTTTTCGGCACGTTGGTTCGAAACCATCAAGCCCAATAAAACATCAATTTGGCCTGTCTCGATTTCGTTTCGAACTTTAGCCCAAGGTTCAAGCTCCAGTTCATATTTAATGCCCAGCTCTTTGGCCAATAATTTAAAAAGCTCAACATTGAATCCATCGGGTTCGCCTTTTTCGTTAATAAATTCATAAGGAGGATAGTAGCAATCGCCTTTCACTTGAATAACGCGGCTGGTATCGAAAGCCATTTCGGATTGCGAAAAAGCAACAACACCCAACAACAAAGCCAAAAGGAAAAAAATGAAATGCTTCATTTATAAGTTTTAAGGTTTAAACTGCGTTTTATAAAGTGTTTAAAAATAAGCTATTTAAACATAAAACACAATAGACTATGGTTTAATAGCTATAAGTTTTACCGGGCACCAATGAAACAAAAAGTATTTTTTTTCAAAAATATTTGCATCATATCGTTTTTTTTTTTT
>JAFGAF010000537.1 GCA_016933815.1 Prolixibacteraceae bacterium | reverse complement strand
TTTAACCGAATTGATCCAAAATAAACCCGAATCGGAAGCCTATTTTAATGCCATCGAAAGTTTGGTTAAAAACCTGAGCGTTACCAGTTTATCGTATGAAAAGAAACCATTTGAGTTTTCGGGCGGCGAACGTCAACGTTTGGCTTTTGCGCGTGCAATTAACCCCGATTTTACCGTTTTGTTTGGCGATGAACCAACCGGAAACCTCGACCATTTCAATTCTGTAAAATTGATGCACTTTATTCGCGATTTTATTACACACCAGCGCGAGAATGTAAGTGCAATTATTGTATCGCACAATATACCTTTAACGCTCGATTTTGCCGATAGAATAATTGTTTTATCGCAACGCGAAAATGGTGTGTCAACAATCGACCCGCATTTTGTTTACGACAGGGAGAAATTGAAATGGTACGAGTCGGGCGAAAAGCAAAGCCGTGTTCAGCAAGAAATTGAATTACTGCTTAATTCCGACACCGAAAGTTATGTGCGTATTTTAATGCACTTGTCGGAGAGCAATATTGATGAGGAAACATTTGAAGCTGTTAAAAACCGAATGGTTGAACATTACGATCTGCTGAACAGTGGACAACAGGTGAGCGACGATGAAACTAAAGCTTTCAAAGATTGGTTGACTGCCTTTTTGGAAGAAAAGGAAATTGCAACACCTGCTGTTAAGGAATACATCAGGCAGTTTTCGATTGGCGAAATAAAAAAGGCCGACATCAAAATTAACGATGTAATCAGAACCATTCAGGATTTAAAATTTAAAACGGCAGTTGAAAAACATCGCGATAAAGGTCGAAAAAAATTAAGCGGTATCGAAGAACAAGAACTAGGTGGAAATACTTCACCAATTGGAAGTGTTCTTGGTTTTGTGCCTTGGCTGTTTTTATCATTGGCACCGCTCTTTACTGTTCTTTTAAATTTCTTGATCAATAAGTTTAAACAACTTTTCACCGCTGTTTCGGGCTTGTTTAAAGCGAAAAAGAGCGAAGAAACCGAAGATGTTGCCGGCAATATTTTCCGCTTTCTTCTAAACTCAATAAAAAATTTAATACACAACTTGTTTTACAGTTTGTGTGTTGCCTGGGACTGGATAAACATACGATACCGTTTAATATTAAAGCTAAAGCTCAAGCAAAAATGGGTACACATTAAAGCAATTCCACACGATTTTAAACACTTGTTTTATCGCAACGAGACCAAAGAATTGTTGGGTAAAAACAATCGTAATTTCTGGTTAATTGTTGTTATTCTGTTCTTTACATTTTTGGCAATTGGTTTCTCAAACGGAAGTTTGTTGTACCTCAAAAACAAAATGGAAGATCCGTTTGTACGGTCGATAAATGCACCGGTTCCAGCTACAAACAGAGGTGCTACAAGGGTTATTGCCCGCTATAATTCCGACTCGTTAAAGTTGCTTTACAATTACGATACTATTGTTGGATACAATAAATGGTTGGGCTATTTTCAGGGCGACCAGCCCGAAAGTCCTAACCGTGGTATCGATGGACGTTCAATTCCGTTTAACGATCCATTGGTAAACACAATACTCGATGCAAAAATTAACAAAGCCGTTGGTTCGGTGTTTGTTAACGAAAACGATATTTCGGTTATTGTAACGCGCAATATGCTCGAAAAACTCAATTGTTCCGACGATCCGGTTTTCATTTACCGAAAACAACCCGATGGGCGTTTGATTCCGATTCCAATAAGAGCCATAGTTGATAAACTTCCAGGCGAAAGGGTCGATTTTATTACTACCCAATATTTTTATAATAACCAAAATGCAATGGGTAGCAAGTTTTTGTTTCGCGATAATAAAAAAATGTATGCCTATTTGGTTATGGATACCATTCATGTTGAGGACTTTAAGCAAGCAAGTCGGCAATTTTTTGACCGGTATTATGCCGAAGGAGGAGAGTTGGAAGTCAGTTACATCGATGTTTATCAACACCAGTACACAATAAAACCAACATCAATTATTCAAGTTTCGTTTTACGAATCGGATTTTATTGAAATTGAGCAAATAGATGAGCTGTATAAGATGTTCCGCGAATCGGATGAAATTACCGCATTTGTTAAAAAGACCGGTATCGATGATCATCATTTTGTGCAATCGTATTTCCCAAATTTGGAAAACAGTCGAAACAGATCGATAGACTATGTAGCTGTTAATTTTAATGACCTTAGCAAGGTGGAAGAATTTGCCGAAAAATTTGCCGATGAAGCCGGAATAAAACTCGAAATGGCCAAAATAGAGCAAATGAAAAACTATAACTTTGTAAGTAAGCTTACATCGATCATGTCATTGATTCTTATTGGCTTTAGTGTGCTCATGATTAATATATTCTTATCGAATATTTTGAGTACCCACCTTAATAAAATTAAAATGAACATTGGTACTTTCAAGGCGTTTGGTATCGATATTAAACGTATTTACATGGGTATGATGTACATTTACGTGTTATTGCCCATTATGGTGGCTTTGGTTTTGGCGGCAATTGTCGGGTATTTGGGCTTTGTGTATTTTGTTATTAATGCCATTTCGCCTTTCGAAGTTGAAAAAAACCTTTATTTCGATTTGTTTAACCAGTACACACTTATCTCGATTGTGGTGATGACCTTGGTTAACTATTACGCATTCAGCATTATTATTAACCGCATTTTTAAACAAACACCGGGCGATTTAATTTACGACCGCAACAATAAAGCTTAAGCATTTAATGGAAAATTTACTCTTTTTAATAATCGTTGGTATTGTTATTTTTGATTTTATTGTTGAACGTTTGCTCGATTATTTGAATACTACACGTTGGAGCGACCTCTTGCCCAAACAGGTTGCCGATGTTTACGAACCTTCAGAATACAAAAAATCGCAAGCATATAAAATGGTGAATCATAAATTCGGAATGCTTACTTCAACATTCTCGTTTTTATTGATTTTATTGATGCTTTTTTTTGATGGTTTCGCTTTGGTCGATTCATGGGTTTCGGCCGCAAGTAGCCATTTTATTGTAGTTTCGCTGCTATTTTTTGCAATTGTTGGTTTGGCCTCGGAGTTGCTGACCCTGCCATTCGATGTTTACGATACTTTTGTAATTGAAGAA
>JAFGAF010000073.1 GCA_016933815.1 Prolixibacteraceae bacterium | reverse complement strand
CCAATAAGGTAGTCGATACCAACTGTTCCGATTGGTTCATCGGACCATTCGCCTTGTGGTGCAATATCGGTTTCGTAGTATTGAACAAACCCGATTGGGGTGTTGTGTTCAACTATAAAGTATTTCACCCAATCGGCATTAAGGTTTGCGGCAATTTCATCAATCCAGTCTTGTGGATTGCCAAAATATTTTTGAATGTAGTCTTGTGCCAACCACAACTTCATCGTATTCAAATCATTGTGTGTGAATTTTCTGAGCTTCATTGATGTCGTTCTTATTGTTGAATTCCGCCTTACGCCCAATGTGCGTTAGTTCTTTTATTGAACAGTTTATCGTGAATGGGAATGATGGTCTCCACTTGCCTCAGTACCTCTAGTTTTAATGAGCTTAATCGATTCTGAAAAACAAGCAAATGCATGTAAATACCTTGTTGTATGAACCTAACAATGAGATTGCTTTGAATATTGAGTAAGCTAATTATTTTCAAGCTGATCTTTTAACCATTTTGGCCTGTTGGTGGTGATTTTTTGTACTCCAAGCTTGTTGAGTTTCTTCGCAGTTTTAACATCGTCAACAGTCCATGCCAGCACCTCAATATCCAGTTTTTCAGCTTTTTTTATTACTCGTTTATTAACAATGCCATGATAAAGGTTTACACCGGCAAGCCCGTTTTGTGCGGCCAATTTCATTTTTCGGTTCAAGCCAAAGGGAAGCATTTTCAGATAGTAGCATTGATTGTTACCAAACACTTTTTGAGTTTCTAAAATGGTTTCCCAACCAAAACTAATGAAGACCAGCTGATTAATTTTACCTGATTCGTTTATGGCTTTTTGTAGGGTCGGCAGCACTTCGGGGCCGCATTTAATTTCAATTACCAAGGTTTTGCCCTCGGGTATGGTTTGCAGTATTTCTTCAATGAAAGGGATTTTTTCGCCAGCAAATGCTTCACTTTTGAATGTGCCTACATCAATTTTGCGCAATTCTGCTGATGTTGATCCGGCTATTTCAAGTTGACTTTTACCCATCGATGTGCGTTGGGTATTGGCATCGTGAATTACCATCACCCGATTATCGGCCGAAAGGTGGATATCGATTTCGGCGGCATCGGCCCCCAGCTCCCATGCTTTTTTTACCGAAGCCAAAGTGTTTTCGGGTGCAAAATACGAGGCTCCACGGTGTGCGAT
>JAFGAF010000536.1 GCA_016933815.1 Prolixibacteraceae bacterium | reverse complement strand
TTTAAACACAGCAATATCGATACTTTGTTGATGAATACTTTAATTATTGAGTCGATGGCTGCAAATGTTCCGCAAGCTTTTCAGGTACGTGAGGGCTACGCTTTGAATAATGCCGAACATCCAATAGAACGATGTGTGAGTTTTTCGGAGAAATTTGCGGGTAACCGATATCTGGTGCGGTCGTATTTGTCTGAAATACAATTCGATTCGATTATAGCTTTCGCTTTGAACCAAAAGGGCGATGTTTCGAATTGGAATGCAAGCAAACGCTTTGAAGGGTACATGAATGCGGCCGATTCAATAACGGCAAATTGGGCCGATAACGATCAATGGTATTGCTCGTTACTGGTATGGCAGGCTTTTTTGTATGTTACAGGTGTCGATTTTGATGTGAATGGCGGGTATTATGTTTACCCCAACGATTTATTGGTCAATCCTTTGTTTAATAATACCGACGATCAACCCCGCCGTTTCCGGTTTTAGTTTTTATAATTTCAAGCTCATTATTTCGCGAATGCTCAGCAGCATATCTTCTAAAAATACCATACATCCATCGTTGTAAACAACAGTAAGGTTGATTTTGTCGTAACCGGGGCGTTCGCTTATTATTACCGAACCAACTTTTTTATTTTGTTGGGTTTCGTGAATGCTGATTTTTGCGTTTTTATTAAACTCAGCAACAAACGAATTTTTTTCATGTTTAAGAGCCCCGTAATTAACAGAACCAGAGACTTGTATCGGAAATATCGTTGCTTTGAATTTTACTTTATCGAAAAGCATTGTACCGGTTTGTTGTACTTTGATTATTGATGAGGTTTTAATGTTTGCTTTTTCTTTTTCGTTGCTGAATACAATTAGATCGGTTTGCATGCGGCTTTTGCTTTTGCCCGGTTTTGTGATTACACTTAACCTTGCCTTCATTTTTTCGAACTGAACCGATGCTTTGAAGTCAACTGGCACTTGATGTTCCATTGTACCTTTTATTTGCATTCTCAAAATTTCTTTGCCCTTAATTTCGAGTGAGATATTTGCGTTAGTTGGCATCATGATTTCCCAAGCTGATAATGACTCGCTGTATTGGCTAATTACAAAGCGAGCAAGACTATCGTGTGCCGATTGATAAGGGAATATAATTACAATAGAATCAGAAGCACTGTGTCGATAGAATTCATTGGTTGAGTTGTTTAGCCTGTAAATGCCTTTTTGTTTCTCGAAATCGAAGGTGTGGATGCTTTGTGTACCGTTGTTGGCATTAAACCGGTATGGAACTGGCAGGTTTTTGTAACTGTACAGTTGCTTTATTGCTTGATATGCAGTGGTGCGCGAGAATTGCTTTGCCAGCAATATAAGTTCCGAATCGAAAGCCTTCAGTTGCTTTTCGGCATTTCTGGCATCCATTTTTTCGGTGCAACCTATTGTGAAAATAAATGTCGTTATCAGCAGTAATATAATGAGAAAGTGCTTCATTTTCGAAAAATAAAAATGATATGATATTTTGAATTTGTTTTTGGGTAAAAGTATAGTTTTCGATCAAAACATTGCAAGGCTTACTTTAAAAAGTATTTACTCTGTTTTAATGCGGTTAAAAATTTAGCGCTGAGTAATGTTCATTAAAATGTAAATACTATGTAAATTTTTTTTATTTTTCGAAACTACAATCTATATAAGAGGATTATACATGAAATCTGTTTTGTTTGTAATTATATCGGTGCCGGTTTATGGCTTATTGTATGTGTTTACAGCTTTTTCGGTGCTATTTGTAATTATTTTTTCGTATTTGCATTTAAAAACAATGGTTTACCATGGTATTTGGTTTTGGGCCAATACTTCGTTTTTGTTAATGGGAAAACGCCTTCGGGTATCGGGTAAAAGCAACATCGTAAAAGGTCAAAAATATGTTTTGATTGCCAATCATGCCAGTTTGTTCGATATAGTAGCAATAATGGCTTTTCACCCAAGTGTATCGTGGTTTGGTCATGTGCGTTTAACCAAAATTCCGGTTTTCAAACATTTTTTGAAAATGATTGATTACATACCGGTTAAACATGGGAATTTAAAAAATACTAAGGAGATTATTGAACAGGCAAAGCAAAATGCCAATGGACTAACAATTGCTGTGTTTCCAGAGGGAACGCGCACAACCGACGGAAAAATTAAGCCCTTTTTCAGAGGCTTTGTTCATGTACTAAAGAATGCCAATATGCAGCTTTTACCTGTAACGTTAAATGGTTTTTACCAGTTGAAGCCCAAGCACCGATTTTCGATTAACTTTAGTGCCAAATTAAATATAACCATTCATCAGCCAATCGATCCCGAAAAGTATGAGCAAAAAAACGATAACGAAATCATTGTTCATGCCAAAGAAGTGATTGAATCGGCCTATACCGGATAATACTTATGGAAAAAATCAATAACGAAAAATGGGTTTTTATAGTGAACCCGATAGC
>JAFGAF010000535.1 GCA_016933815.1 Prolixibacteraceae bacterium | reverse complement strand
CTTCGTTTCGACGAAATATCGAAAATATTGTATGCCACCGATGCTTCGGCTTACCGCGAAATGCCTTTGGCTGTAGCCATACCCAAAAACAAAACCGACATTTCAAAGCTGATCGAATTTGCAAGAAATAACAACACATCGTTGATCCCGCGCGGAGCAGGCACTTCGCTGGCCGGTCAGGTTGTGGGCAAGGGCATTGTGGTGGATATTTCGCGTCATTTCAATAAGGTTATTGAAATAAACCCTACTGAAAAATGGGCGAGGGTAGAACCCGGTGTGGTTTTAACCGAGTTGAACATGCAACTGAAAGCCTATGGACTAATGTTCGGCCCCGAAACATCAACAGCCAATCGTTGTACCATGGGCGGAATGCTGGGCAACAACAGCTGTGGCTTGCATTCGTTGGTTCACGGGAGTGTGCGCGAACACATCGTTGAAGTAAAGGTATTATTGAGCGACAACTCCGAAGTGGTTTTTCGTGCACTTTCTCCAATCGAATATGCTGAGAAGCTTCAATTGCAAAACCTCGAAGGCGAGCTGTATCGCAACATTAACGCCATTCTAACCGATAAAAAAACTCAAAACGAAATAGCCGCTCAATTTCCCGACCCTAAGGTGCCACGCCGCAACAACGGTTATGCGCTCGATGTGTTGGCCAACATGCAGCCTTTTAACCCCAAAGGCGAAGCGTTTAATTTTGCCAAGCTGTTGGCCGGATCCGAAGGTACTTTAGCCTTCACCACCGAAATGAAATTGAACCTGATCGATCTGCCACCAAAAGAAAAAGCACTGTTGTGCGTTCATTTCGAAAAACTTACCGATGCTTTTCATGCCAATTTAATTGCCCTGAAATATCAACCTTCGGCCATTGAACTGATGGACAAAACCATTATGGACATGACCAAGCAAAATATTGGCCTTCAGCGCAATCGGTTTTTTATAAACGGCGATCCTGAGGCCATTCTGATTATTGAACTTTGGGGCAACGAAAAGGATGAAATTATCAGCCGTGCCGATGAAATCGAAAAAGCGATGACACAGAAAGGTTTTGGCACCCACTTCCCCTTGATTTGGGGAACCGATATACCCCGTGTTTGGAACCTCCGCACAGCCGGGTTAGGCGTTTTATCGAACATGCCCGGCGATGCAAAACCTGTTTCAGTAGTTGAAGACACTGCTGTTCCGGTTGATAAATTGCCTGCTTTTATGGCTGAGTTTCAATCAAAACTCAACGAAATGCACTTACAGGCTGTTTACCATGCGCATATTGCAACCGGCGAGCTACACCTGCGTCCTGTTTTAAACTTAAAAAATGAAAGCGATATCATCTTGTTTCGGAAAATTGCTACCGAAACTGCCAAATTGGTGAAAAAGTACCGCGGATCGTTAAGCGGCGAACATGGCGATGGCCGCTTAAGGGGCGAGTTCATTCCCTATATGTTGGGCGAAAAAGTGTACCAGCTTTTACGCGACATAAAGAAAACTTGGGATCCCCAAAATATTTTCAACCCCGGAAAAATTACCGATACACCGCCCATGCACACCTCGTTGCGTTACGAGCCTGGTGCCAAAACCCTCGACCTTAAAAGTTACTTCGACTATAAATTAACCTTGGGCATTGCACGTGCAATTGAAAAATGCAACGGCTCGGCCGATTGCCGCAAGTCGGAGATCATTGGCGGTACCATGTGCCCAAGCTTTATGGTTACCCGCGACGAAATGCACTCAACCCGTGGCCGTGCCAACGTTTTACGCGAACTAATTACCCACAAAAACGACATGTATTGGGCCGATCAAAAATTAGTGCTCGAATCGCTCGATTTGTGCCTTTCGTGTAAAGCCTGTAAAAGCGAATGTCCTTCGGGAGTTGACATTGCACGCTTAAAGGCCGACTTCCTGCAAAGTCATTACGAGGCTAACCCTGTGCCATTCCGTACGCGAATAGTAGCCTATTATCCCTATTTGATGAACTTTGCTGCAAAAGTCAGACCTGTTTCAAATATCATGTTTCGGTTTAAACCAATGGCCGGACTAATAAAACTATTCAGTGGTTTTTCACAGCAAATTGAACTGCCCGCATTGTCGAAAACAAGCCTTTCGAAATGG
>JAFGAF010000534.1 GCA_016933815.1 Prolixibacteraceae bacterium | reverse complement strand
GTACGGTTTTCGAGATCGGTTTTGAGTTCTAATCGGTTTTCGGGTTTAATGAGTTCAATTTTTTCGTAAAGAATTTGTTTCCGAGATTCGTGCCTTAGCATCATCATTCGCTCAAGCCCCCAAGTTACCAACAAAAGTAAACCGTTGGTGACAATCAATTCGGCATAACTGATTTTTTTGTTGGCCAAAGCGTTGATTACCGAAATACCAATTACCAAAAATAGATAAGTCATTTCTTTGATGGGTATTTGCTGTGTGCGGTAACGTATAATGCCAAAAATTGCAAATAACCCCAGCGCAAAACCAAGTCCCAGTTTTACGCTCTCGAGCAAAAAGCACAACAAGAAAACCACTGTTGATATTAATATGAAAGTAAACAGGTAATCTCTTCGACGGCGTACCTTGTAGTAGAGTAGCCTAATGGCAATAAAAACTACAACAAAATTGAACAAGAACCGAAAAAGCAGTTCTGTAAAGTCCTCAAGATTAATAATGTCGATGTTGAAAAGTTGCATTTTGTTACAATTAGTTTATTTTTGAAATAGATCTGATTCTCTCTTTGAAACGATTGTTTTTTACATCGGGATTTAATAAGGCCATTCCCATGCAATATTTGCTAAATCCCATTGAGTTGATTCCCAATTCTTTTAAGTAAGCTATAAAAGGCGATGTGCGGTTTTCGCGTTCTTTTTTAATTTCAGCAATGCAAATATTATCGTTTTGTGTATTCAGATTGTGCTTACGGTCGTAAAATTGTAGCTTATAATCGATTGTAATGCGCTCTGAATAATCCTTGTTAACCAAGGTTAAACGTATAAATTTATTGTCGAGAGTTGGTGTGAGCAAATCGGTATTGTAGGGAGTGTATTGCTCGATTAAGTTCTCTGTTTCGTTATTGTTGCTTATGCTTTCGTTGTAATGTTGCACCCTTTTTTTTATGGTTTCGCCTTTGTTGTTTTTGTGTTTTATTTCAAGAAACCCTTGTTTAGAATAAATGTATTTGCGCAACCTTACCTTTTGCCTGTTCAGTTTGCCGTTGTGGTGCAAATTGTACATGCTGTATTCGTTGGTGTCGAAATAGGTGGTTTCGTATAATTGTTCGCGCTCGTCTTTAATTTCAACCATAAAGTAGTTGCTAAGTGCCCGTTCCAATAACTGTGGCAAATATTCAATGTTGAAAACAAACTTTGTGTCTGTTCTCCTCATTAATGCAACCCTGTCCATTTGGTTCAACTTAATCGGGTCGAATTGCGATACTAAATCTTTTATTTTATTTTCTAAATTCATACTTGTAAAAACGATGTTGATACAAACGGTTTTTCGAATCGTAATAAAGTTTTTCGGTTCTTAAGCCATTTTCGTATTTGTATTCCATGCGTCGGGCAATTTCACCTTTAGCATCGAGCTCTGTTTCTTCAATAAGGTTTCCGTTTATGTCGAATTTGTATTTTATCCAAAGATCAATTTTTTTACCTTTCTCTGAATATTCTTTAACTTCAATAAGTTCGCCCCTGAAATCGTAAAACTCTTCTTTAAATATCGATGGCTCGGTATCGCCATCTTTTAAATCTTGTTCGTAATAGCGTTTTACTTCAATGCCAAATTGAGTTGCCTCACTTTTTTTTAGCTGGGCAAAAGTACTGGCCGATAGTAGAATGAATAGAATGAATATTGTTGGTTTCATAAGTTAATGTTTATCAATGTGGATGTCGTTTATTGTTATTTCTTGATTTTTCTCAGTGATATCAACTTCAACTTTTTTTACAATGTTTGCAGTGTTGTTGGTGATTACATCTTCGGAATAAACAAAAACAGTGTATTTTCCAATGAGCAAATTTGGAAAAACATAGCTTCCATCGGCTTGTGTTCTAATGCGTTCGCAATAGAAATCTTCGTTGTTGTATGTCAGGTAAACTTCTTGTTCCTGTGCGGGGCCAATGTCTTTTATTTCGAGATTTGGGTACACCGATGTGTTTTTATAGTTGGTAACTACAATTTTCCCGCTTATTTTTGCTTTGCCTTCGTCCCAATCTAACGCTTTGTAATTGTATATTGTGCCAATGTTGTTTGTTTCACTTTTTTTCAGATCGACATTGAATTTTAGCGTGGTTTGGTCAAGCGAAACTCCTGTTGAATCATCGGTTTTAACAAACAGTTGGTATTTGCCGGGCCATAAGTATTCAAATTCAAACGATCCGTCGAAACTTGTTTCTGTATTGTCGCCAATATTTAAGTTGTCGCCAAAAAGTATGAAAACTTCTTCATCAACAGCAGGTTCTTCACCCTGAAATACAGTAAAATCGTGATTGTAAAAACGGGTAATCAATTTGCCATTTATGTGGCTGCTACCACCAAAACCTTCGTCTTGGGTACATGAGTTTAAAAGCATTGTACTTATGCCAATAAAAACAAACAGAATACCGCTTAATTTTTTTATATTCATAATTCACCTGTTTTAAAAATCAATCACAATTCTTTTGATTCATTATTTAACGTTTGGTTTAAATACGGGGTGTTTTTCCAGCTTAACCGGCATTGATCAGGCCTTGATCGTTAATTGAACTTTAAATATAAATTAACGGACTGTAAAAATATATTTAATTTTCACGTGTGCACAAAAAAAGCACAGAATCTTTTTCAATTTAACATTTTCAATGGCTTTTTATATGAAATTCAAACGGTGCAAAAGATTGCTTTTGGTTAAGCCATTTTTTTTGCTGTTAAGCTTTTTTCGACGAATGAAAGGGCTATGTACAGAATGATGATTATTGATATGCCCGGTATTTTGAGAAGTATTAAAATTAGTATCGAAAGTAAAAGCAAGGCATAACGAGATCGATTTTGCTTTAGTTTGAAATTTTTGAATTTAAGCGATATTAACGGCAATTCGGTAATCATTAGAAGCGGGAAAATCAGCGTTAAAGCCAGTATGAAATATGAATTAGCAATTAACTGAGACGTATGCGTACTCATATAAGTTGCAGTGTAGGCTATTGATGCAAAAAACAAAGCATTGGCAGGCGTTGGCAGCCCAAGGAACTCGTTGCTTTGGCGAATGTCGATATTGAATTTTGCCAAACGTAGAGCCGATAAGGCAGGTATAATAAGTGAGCTAATAAGTAACAAAAGTTGAAATGGTGAATAGTTACCTGTAAATTCGGGTTCTTGAATAATATTATGTAGTTGAACACTAAATATCATTGCGCCGGGTAATAATCCAAATGTTACAACATCGGCCAGTGAGTCGAGTTGTTTCCCCAATTCGCCGCTAACCTTTAGCATACGGGCAATAAAGCCGTCGGCAAAATCGAATAATGCACCGGCAGCCATTAGCGCAAAAGCAATGTCGATTCGGTGCTTAAATGCAAAATACAAGCCGCATGCACCACACAACAGGTTGAAAATAGTAACCAAGTTGGGCACAAATGCATACCATTTATTTTTTTTGATAGCCATTATTTGAAACGAGCAATTACTGTTTGAGTACCGATAACTTTCTGATTCAGTTCAACTTTTACTTTAGCATTTGCGGGCAAATACAAGTCAACTCTTGAACCAAACTTAATAAAGCCAAGGTTGCCGTTTTGTTCGGCATATTGATTTTTTGTGGCATAGCAAACAACCCTGCGGGCAACGGCTCCTGCAATTTGCCTAACCATTATGCACTGCTTCTGAGGTGTTTCAATTGCCACCGATGAACGTTCGTTGTGGGTTGACGATTTTGGAGCCCATGCTGCCAAATGGTTTCCTTTGTGCATTTGCTTGTACAGCACTTCGCCACTAACCGGAAACCAATTCATGTGCACATCGAGTGGCGACATGAATATGGAAATCTTAATTGTATCTTGCTTTAAAAATTCTTCCTCGAAGGCATTTTCAATAACAACAACCTTTCCGTCGCATGGAGCCATTATTGCATTCGAATCGTTAATTACCTTGCGATTAACCAGCCTGAAAAAATAGCGTACAAATAAATATAACAAGGCCGAAATTGCAAATACCGAATATATTATAAAATTGTTTTCAGTAAAACGAAGTGTTATTAGATTGGCTAAAACAATTGCTACAATTACAATAAGCAATGTTTTACGTCCTTCTTTATGTATGCCCATGATTAATTATTTAAAATCAATGAAATAAAAATGTAATATACAGGCGCTGCAAAAAGTAAGCTGTCGAAACGGTCGAGTAAACCGCCATGCCCCGGAAGCAAAGTTCCCGAATCTTTAACGTTAAAACTGCGTTTAATGAGCGATTCGGTAAGGTCGCCAATGGTACCCGAAACAACGCATAACATAGCAAGCACAAAAGCTTGCCAAAGGTTCATGAAGTCGAAGTAATGGTGCAGTAAAAACGAAGCGAGTAATGCAAAAAAAGCTCCTCCAATTGCGCCTTCCCAAGTTTTTTTTGGCGAAACCCTTTCGAGCATTTTAGTTCTTCCCCAAAAGCTTCCAACTGCAAAAGCTCCCGAGTCGTTTGACCAAATAATCAGGAAAAGGCCAATGAGCACTTCGGGCATGTAGCGTTGTGGTTCCAAGTCGATTGGAGTTATAATGAAATTGAGTATTGAAAAAGGTACAGCGATATAAATAATCCCCATAAAAGTATAAGCAATGTTCTGAATTGGTCGTTCGTTTTTCGAAAACAATTCAATAACTGGGCTAAGGAACAAAAGAGGAATAAGGCCAAAGAAAACAATCTCGCCTACTATTTTCATATCGTAAAGAAAAAATGAAACAAAAAGGTATAAAGCAACAATAATGCCCAGTATTGTTTGTGGTTGATGGCCTCCGCCACGGCATAAGCGATAAAATTCATAAAGAGTATAAACGAGCATTAAGGCAAATACCGACACGAAAGCATACTTGCTTAACAATATGCTGCCAATGGTTAATAAAACAAATATTCCGCCGCTAATTATACGACTAGGTAAATTTTTCAATTTTTTAGTTCTTTTAGAATTTCAATTGCTTTTTCTTCGTCATTTTCGTTTACGTAAACTTCAAGATTACCAAAGGCTAAATACGAAGAATCTTTTTTATTTATTACTACAGCGTTAATACCATTGTTTTCCAACAACTCTCTTGCTATTTCGGCCTGATATAATTCTCCGGCCAAAAATACTTGTTTCCAATCTTTTTCCATGATTTTTTTCGAAATAAAGTTTAACAATATTCACCAATATATGAAAAAAAGGTGAAATGTGTTTGTGGTAGCATGTTTTTATGCATAAAATAAATCCCGATCAGCAAATAATCTAATCGGGATTTATTTATTTTCTGTTTAATATTGCTACAAATTATGCCTCAATGTTGGCAGTTGTATCGGTATTATTTGCTATTATGTTATCATCGGTTTTGTGATGGTCGAATCCGGGGCGTTTGCCGAATATTTCTTCCAAATCTTCACTAAACAGTACTTCCTTTTCGAGCAAACGTTCGGCCAGTTTTATGTGGCCTTCTTTGTGCTCTGTAAGTACTTTTTTTGCCCTTAGGTAAGCATTCTCGACCAATTCTTTGATTTCGCTATCGATCAATTCAGCTGTTTTTTCGCTGTATGGTTTTGTGAAACTAAAGTCGGTTTGCCCCGATGAATCGTAAAAACTTAGGTTACCAACTTTTTCGCTCATGCCAAAATAGCAAACCATTGCAAAGGCTTGTTTGGTAACCCTTTCGAGGTCGTTTTGTGCGCCCGACGAAATTTTTTCAAAAACAATTTCTTCAGCTGCACGTCCGCCAAGGGTTGCACACATTTCGTCAAGCATTTGGTCTTTGGTTGTAATTGAGCGTTCTTCGGGGAGGTACCACGCTGCTCCAAGGGCTTTTCCGCGAGGTACAATGGTTACCTTAACCAGCGGGTGTGCATGTTCGAGCAGCCAGCTAACTGTTGCGTGGCCTGCCTCGTGATAGGCAATTGTTTTCTTCTCGTCGATTGATATTATTTTGTTCTTTTTTTCTAAACCGCCAATAATCCGGTCAACAGCATCTAAAAAGTCTTGTTTTTGCACAGTGCTGTGTTCGCGGCGTGCAGCAATTAAAGCCGACTCGTTGCAAACATTGGCAATGTCGGCACCCGAAAAGCCGGGTGTTTGGCGTGCCAGAAAATCAATATTTACAGTAGCGTCGATTTTTAAGGGTTTTAAATGCACATTGAAGATTTCGCGTCGTTCGTTTAAGTCGGGCAATTCAACATGTATTTGTCGGTCGAAACGGCCGGCACGCATTAAAGCCCTGTCGAGAATATCGGCACGGTTGGTAGCTGCTAATATAATTACCCCCGAGTTGGTGTCGAAACCGTCCATTTCGGTAAGTAGTTGGTTTAGTGTATTTTCGCGTTCGTCGTTCGATCCCATGTTGGGGTTTTTGCCACGTGCACGTCCAATGGCATCAATTTCGTCGATAAAAACAATGCATGGAGCCTTTTCCTTTGCTTGTTTGAACAGGTCGCGCACGCGTGATGCGCCAACACCTACAAACATTTCAACAAAATCGGAGCCCGACATTGAGAAGAATGGAACATGTGCTTCGCCTGCTACTGCTTTGGCTAATAGTGTTTTACCAGTTCCGGGAGGGCCAACAAGCAAGGCACCTTTGGGTATTTTTCCACCCAGTTTGGTATAACGTTCGGGGTTTTTTAAAAAAGAAACTATTTCTTCAATTTCTTGTTTTGCTTCGGCCAATCCGGCAACATCTTTAAATGAGGTGGTTACCTTTTGATCTTTGTCGAAAAGTTTTGCTTGCGATTTGCCTACGCTGAAAATGCCGCCACCTGGGCCTGCTGCGCCTTTGCTCATGCGCTTGAACAGGAACCACCAAAAGAATACAATAAGGGCAATTGGAAATAAAAAGCTGATTATGCCACTCCAATCGTAAGTGTCTTGGTTGGTAATCGGAAATTCTTCCAAATTATATTCAACAATAGCTTCTTTGACATTGCTTTCGAACGAATCGTACGAGCCGAGTGTGAAGAAAAAATGCGGGCCGTTTACATCGGGTGCACTATAGCCCGAGCCCAGTTCTTCTTTGTATTTCTGAAAGCTTTCTTTCTTTAGGTAAATGTTGGCTTTGTTTTTATTAAGAACTACAATTTTCTCAACATCGCCATTTTGTAGCATAGTGCGTTTTACCTGATACCAGGTAGTTTCAACAGGAGTTTTTCCGCTAAAGAAGAACTGTACGCCCAAAATCAATATTATGGCAATGTAAATAATCGACATGTTGAACTTGGGTTTACCGCCTGAGGGCTTTTTAGGCATGAATTTGTCCGGTGCCGGTTTTTTGTTTTTTGTTTCTTTATCTGTCATAGTTCTTTAATTTTCTGAATTGTAAGTAATAAAATCAGCATCGGCCCAAAGTTGTTCCAGATCGTAATGCTTGCGCCATTCTTCCTGAAAAACATGTACCATAATGTCGGAATAATCGAGCAAAATCCACTGTGCATTTTTGTAACCATCGGTATGCCAAACATTTTGGCCGGTAATTTCTTCAACCGTTTCTTCAACCGATCGGGCAATGGCTTCAACTTGCGTATTCGACGTGCCGTGGCATATTATAAAATGATTGCATTCGGTATTATTAATCTTTGTAAGATCGAGATCGAGTATCCCGTGTCCCTTTTTGCGTCTCACTCCTTCAATTATTGCTTCTATTAAATCTGTTGTTGTGTCTGTTTGTTTAATGTTCTCCATATATTTGTGTAACTATTTTGCAAATTTAATCTTTTTGACTAATTAATTCCTCTGAATTTATGGCAGAAATAATTGGTAAAAATACCATAAAACTTGAAAGTGTTGACTCGACCAATAACTATACCAGTAAATTATTGGCAGATAATAAGCTGAACGAAGGCACAGTAGTGTTGGCAGGCTATCAGAATGCGGGTAGGGGGCAGATTAATAATTCGTGGGAAAGTGAGCCTGGTAAAAATCTGTTAATGAGTGTTTTGTTGTATCCCGATTTCTTGCCGGTACAGCATCAATTCTTGCTTTCGAAGGTTGTTGCCCTTGGTGTACGCGATTTGTTGGCCTGCTTTGTCGATGAGGTTAAAATAAAGTGGCCTAACGATATTTATGTAGGGGATAAAAAAATTGCAGGAATTCTTATCGAGAATTCAATAATGGGTTATACTATAGGTTCAGCTATTGCGGGTATAGGTGTCAATATTAACCAGAAGTCGTTTTTGAGCAATGCTCCTAACCCTGTGTCGTTGTTTCAGTTAACAGGCGGTTTTTTTAATTTGGATGAGCTGTTTGGCATGCTATGCGAAACAATTGAATTGTGGTATGGATTATTGCGAAGTAACAAGGTCGATATTGTTAATGAAGCATATATCAATGCTTTGTATCGGCTTGGTGTTGAGTCGTTTTATAGCGACAACGATGGTGAATATTTGGGGGTAATTACCGGTGTTAATTCAATAGGCCAATTGCTCATTCGTGCTTCAAACGGAAAAAATAAAAACTACCATTTTAAAGAAGTGGCTTTTTTGTAATATTCAAATTTTCAGATAACAGCACTTGTGACAAACTGTCATTGATTTAGCGATAAGGCAGCATGGTCAGTGCGTCGGCAAGTTTGTTGATCCCGTCTTTTAGTTTTTTGTTAGCCATCATTTTCATCATCATGTTTAAATCGGCATGAAGTGTTACCCTTATTTTTGATTCATATGCTCCGGTGGGTAGTATTTGTATCCATAAAAACAATTGAAAGGGGATATTCCCTTCGCCCGATATTTTTATTGTTTTGGTTGGTTCACGATCGATTATACGCAAGCCTACCTGGCCAATTTTGCTGATTGTAAAATTGCAGCTATCGGCATCCGATTGAAAATCATCGATGCTGGCATTCGGTATTTGTTGTGCTATTTGTGCAAAAGTATATTCGTTGAAAAACTGCCCAAGATTGTTAAAGTCTGATAAAAAGTTGAACACAACCTGGTGGTTTTGTTTAACCGTTTTTACATCGCTCACATATTTGCTGGTTGCCATTGTTGTTTATTGTTTTGAAAAAGCCGGAATCAAATTGAACCCGGCTTTCGATATGTTGATATTGATGTTTTAAAAATAAGTGTTATCGACCCCATTCCGATGGGTTGTTTCTCCAGCTTTGAAGGCTTTCTACATCGTTTTCGTGAATGTGGCCAATTTTTAATGCATGGTCGATCAGTACATTGTAGTTGCTTAAGGCAGTAAGCTCGAGGCCTGCTTTTTTGAAGTTATCGCTCGCTACTTGAAAATTGTACGAGAAAATAGCAACCATTCCCAAAACATCGCCGCCATAGTTGCTCAATGCTTCGGCTGCTTTCAAACTGCTGCCACCTGTCGAAACTAAATCTTCGATAACAACAATTTTTTGGCCAGGTTTTAAATCGCCTTCAATTAGGTTTTCCAAACCATGATCCTTTGGTTTTGAGCGCACATAAACAAAAGGCAAACCAAGTTTTTGAGCTACTAAAACGCCGTGCGCAATTGCTCCGGTAGCAACGCCTGCAATTACTTCGGCATGAGGGTATTTTTCTTTTACAATGCGGGTAAATTCATCGCAGATAAAATTACGTGTTTCGGGGTACGACAGTATTTTGCGGTTGTCGCAATAAATTGGCGAAAGCCAGCCCGATGCCCATGTAAACGGATTTGATGGTTGTACTTTTATTGTGTTAATTTGTAGTAGCCTTTTTGCTACTTCAATTTGATTGTTGTTCATTTTTTTAAGTTTTTTAATACGCCGCAAATGTACAAAGTTTTTTTAAATGACAGAATTCTTTTCATAGGCAACAGTGTTCAAAATGTTGACCAAAGCTGCTTGTTGCAAGTTAAAGCCGATAACAAAAAAGCCATTCAGCAAGCTTGTGTTCTTTTTTTGAACGATGAACAAAAACACAATGTTTTTTTACAGGTTGACAGCGACGTGAAGCCACATGTGTTACTTTCTTCAACTTTTAAGATTGTAAAAGCTGCCGGCGGTTTGGTTGTAAATAATCGAAATGAAATTTTGTGCATTCGGCGTTGGGGTGTGTGGGATTTGCCAAAAGGTAAAATTGATAAAGGTGAAACTAAATCAAACGCTGCTTTGCGCGAGGTAGCTGAAGAAACCGGAATAGATTGCCTTGTTTTACAGCAAAGATTAACTGTTACCTACCATATTTACCAGTCGAAGTTTCATAATAACGAATGGATTCTCAAGCCCACTTATTGGTACAACATGTTGGCACTAAATAATGAAGAGCCTGTTCCGCAAGTAAATGAGGATATTACGGAAGCTTGTTGGCTCTCTGCAAGTAAAATTAAGATGATGGTATTACCAAATACTTACCCTTCGCTGTTGCCTGTTTTTGAACAGGTACTTGGCTGTCATAATTGCGGTTAAATATCCGAATATCAGCTATTTTGTCGTTTTCTTTGGTGTGTTTTTATGTCAAAAATTCAGTATTGAAAGTTTGGTTAATGTTTTGATTAAAACGCAGTGCATTTGCAATTTGCCAATCAGATTTGTTAAGTGCAAGTAGTTATTATTAATATAAACATTTTTAATCATGAACTTAAATAATTTCACCATAAAAGGGCGCGACACCTTGAATCAGGCTGCGCAAATTGCTGCTTCGTATGGTCAGCAGGCAATTGAAACCGGCCATATATTGAAAGCTTTACAGCAGATAGCCGAAAATGTGAGCCAGTATATTTTTAATAAGTTGGGCGTTAATATCCAAAGCATGAATATGGCACTCGACAAATTAATTGAGTCGTATCCGAAAGTGAATGGGGGGCAACCTTATTTGTCGAATGCTTCGAACATTGTTGTTCAAAAAGCCATTAAGTATGCTTCCGAAATGGGCGATCAGTATGTTTCGGTTGAACATTTGCTGATGGGTTTACTCGAAGCAGGCGACTCGGTGTCGCGCTTAATGACCGATGCCGGTTTTAATAAAAAGGATTTAAAGGCTGCTATTGATGAATTGCGAAAAGGCGCAAAGGTTGATAGTGAATCGGCCGAGGATAAATTTAACGCTTTGGGGCGCTTTGCAGTTAATTTGGTTGAGCAGGCTCGTAAGGGTAAACTCGATCCGGTGATTGGCCGCGATGACGAAATTCGTCGTTTGTTGCAGATTTTATCTCGCCGCACAAAGAACAATCCAATATTGATTGGTGAGCCCGGTACCGGTAAAACAGCCATTGCCGAGGGACTGGCGCAGCGCATTTTTAAAGGTGATGTGCCCGAAAACCTTAAGTCGAAGTTGATCTTCTCTCTCGATATGGGAGCCTTGGTTGCCGGGGCTAAGTATAAAGGAGAGTTCGAAGAACGGTTAAAGTCGGTAGTTAACGAAGTGGTGAATGCCAATGGCGAAATTATATTGTTTATCGATGAAATTCACACCTTGGTTGGAGCCGGCAAGGGTGAGGGGGCCATGGATGCAGCCAATATTCTGAAACCTGCCCTTGCTCGCGGCGATTTGCGCGCTATCGGAGCAACTACACTGAATGAATATCAGAAATATTTCGAAAAAGATAAAGCTCTTGAACGTCGTTTTCAGCATGTATTGGTTGAAGAACCCGATACCTTGAGTACCATTTCGATATTGCGGGGTTTGAAAGAGCGATACGAAAATCATCATAAAGTTCGAATTAAAGACGAAGCCCTAATTTCGGCGGTGCAATTGTCGCATCGTTACATTACCGAACGTTTCTTACCCGATAAGGCCATCGATTTGGTTGACGAGGCTGCTGCAAAATTACGACTCGAAATCGACTCGGTGCCACAACAGCTCGATGAGGTGGAGCGTAGAATTATGCAGCTTGAGATTGAACGTGAGGCAATTAAGCGTGAAAACGATCAGTCGAAGTTGAAAGGTTTGGAAGAACAGTTGGCCAATTTGCACGAAGAGCGATCGCGGTACCGTGCCGAATGGGAAACCGAAAAGCGCTTGATTGATGGTATCCAGAAAAACAAACAGGATATTGAAGACTATAAGTATCAGGCAGAACAAGCCGAACGTGCAGGCGATTATGGCAGGGTTGCCGAAATTCGTTATGGTTTGATGAAAAATGCCGAAGCCGATATTGCACGTTTGCAGGCCGAGCTTGAGGAAAAGCAAAAGAAAAGCTCGCTGGTAAAACAAGAGGTCGATGCCGACGATATTGCCGAAGTGGTAAGCCGTTGGACAGGAATTCCTGTTGCAAAAATGCTCGAAAGTGAACGTGAAAAATTGTTGCATCTCGATGATGAGTTGGCAAAAAGGGTTGTTGGGCAAAAGGAAGCCATTGGTGCTGTTGCCGATGCTGTAAGGCGAAGTCGTGCCGGTTTGCAAGATGAAAAACGGCCAATCGGATCGTTCATTTTTATGGGTACAACCGGTGTGGGTAAAACCGAATTGGCCAAAGCGCTTGCCGAATATTTGTTCGATGACGAAAACATGATTACCCGAATTGATATGAGCGAATATCAGGAAAAATTTTCGGTAACGCGCCTCATTGGTTCGCCTCCGGGGTATGTTGGTTACGACGAAGGGGGCCAGCTTACCGAAGCAGTGCGCCGTAAACCTTACTCGGTAGTTTTGTTCGACGAGATTGAGAAAGCACACCCCGATGTTTTTAATGTGCTGTTGCAAGTGCTCGACGATGGTCGGCTTACCGACAATAAAGGACGGGTGGTAAATTTTACCAATACCATTATTATAATGACATCGAACATTGGATCGCAACATATTCAGCAAATTTTTGATGGAATTAATGAAAATAACCGTTACGAAAAATACGAGCAAGCCCGATTGCAGGTTTTTGATTTGTTGAAAAAGACAATTCGCCCTGAATTTTTGAACCGTATTGACGATACCATTATGTTTTTACCATTGGGACGAAAGCAAATCCACGACATCGTTAAGCTTCAATTTGAACGTATTGCCGGCCGATTGAACCAGCAAGGTTTAACGATTGACATAAGCGATGCAGTAATTGATTGGATAGCTTCGGTAGGATACGATCCTCAATACGGTGCACGTCCGGTAAAAAGAGTGTTACAGCAATACATTCTCAACGACTTGTCGAAACGAATATTAGCAGGAAATATCGATAAAGAAAAACCAATTGTAGTTGATATAATTGATCAGGAGTTGGTTTTTAGTAATTGATAAAAACGGGTACAAAAAAAAAGCTGCTTCAATATTTTGAAGCAGCTTTTTTTAAAAGTGATCCTGGAGAGACTCGAACCCCCAACCTTCTGATCCGTAGTCAGATGCTCTATCCATTAAGCTACAGGACCTCTTTAAAAATGCGGTGCAAAGATAGCGATTGCTTGTTTACTTCCCAAATAAATTAATGAAATTATTCAAAAAAAATTACTCCCAAAAGCTTATTGGTATTTTTCCATTTTGTCGTTAATAGTAACGTCTTCGCTGTTACGTGTTTGTATTTTTAAATAACACATCATGCTTTGAGTATTGTTGGCATAACAAACCTCGTGAATTTCTTTTACCATGGCCATAAGTTCGTCCCATTTTCCTTCAACAACTGTTTCGAAAGGGCAAACCTTATACGGAAGACCGCTTTTTTGGATTACTTCGATGGCTTTATCGACAATGGAGTAGGGATGTTGCTTGTTTGATTGGGGCAAAACCTGGATGGCAAGGTTAATCGTGTTGTTGTTCATTGTTTTCAATAATTTCGGTAATTTCTTCCTTGTTAAATCTTTTAATATTGGTTATTACTACATTGTCCGACAGGTAGTTGCCATAATTCATGCACTCTTCGATCAATCCGTTAACAATGTCGGCTACGGGCGATTTTAATGGAACCAGAGCTGTGGCTGTAGCAAATTTGTCATCGAAATTAAGATCTTCCAAAACTGAATCATACTTTTCGAGGAAGTAATTAAGTTCTTTTTCGAATAAGTTGCGTTGAAAATCACTAATAATCATATTGTTTGCAAAAGGAAAAATGAAAAAGTACCTGAGTTTGTCTTTTTTCCCGCCCAAGCCCGATGAAATAAAGAATTGTTGTTCGTCGAGCAACGAAGCGTGAATAAGAATGCGGCTTTGCTGAAGGGCTAATGTAGCCCAATCTTTCAAATGTTCAGGTGCTGTATTTGTATAGCTTTCGATAGCCCTAAATGCTTCAATTGCATCGGTAAAAGCTAATTTTTGTAAAGCTATTTTGGTGTCTTCATCGTCCGAATCGGGGTTTTCAACAATAGCAATCAAATCTTCAACATCAACTATGTTGTTATCTAATTCGAGCTTTTGCGACGATTCAATGTATTGCTTTTGAACTTCAATATTTATTGTTTCCTCTAATATTTGAAAATTATCGGGTATTTGATCCAGTAAATGATCTATGTTGTGATAATTTATTTCATTTTCCATAACTACTTCTTTTTATTTGGCTGAAAGTCTGTTTTTTGGCGCTAAATTTGGAGCAAGCTGTCTATTTGCAATTGCCTGTTGCTCGCTTTAAAAACGAAACTTCCGGCAACCAAAACGTTGGCTCCGGCATCGAAAAGCTTCTTGCCGGTTTCGGTATTAACACCCCCATCAACTTCGATAAGCGTTTTTAGCCCTTTATCGTCAATCATTCTTCGTAGTTTGCGAACCTTTTCATAGGTCGATTCAATAAACTGTTGCCCTCCAAAACCTGGGTTTACCGACATGAGTAGCACCATGTCGACATCGGGTAGGATTTCGCTGAGCAGTTCAACAGGTGTATGAGGGTTTAAGCATACACTTGCCATAATCCCCTTGTCTTTAATGCTTTGTATGGTTCGGTGCAGGTGTTGGCAGGTTTCGTAATGTACGGTTATGTTGCTTGCGCCTGCATTTGCAAACTGGTCAATATAATCGTCGGGTTTAATTATCATTAAATGTACATCGAGTGGCTTTGGGGTAATTGAATGTACTTGTTCTAGAATAAATGCGCCAAACGAAATGTTAGGCACAAAAACGCCGTCCATTACATCAAAATGGATCCATTGTGCATTGCTGTTGTTGATGCATTCAATTTCTTTTCCCAACTCGAGAAAATTGGCTGCCAATATCGATGGTGCAATTATTCTGTTCATTTATAACAATTATGAATTTCAAAATTTTACTGCAAAAATACAGCTTTTCGATCGATTTCAGAAAACAAAACAGCTTAGGTTAAGGAGTTGGTGTTTTTATTCGCCTAAGTAGCTTTTTAACAATTTGTTACGATAATTGTTTTTGAGTTTTTTTATCGATTTCTCTTTGATTTGCCTAACCCTTTCGCGTGTCAGCCCAAGCACTTCGCCAATTTCTTCGAGTGTATGTGGTCGGGTGCCGTTTAAACCAAAGTAGTATCGTAATATTTCGGCTTCGCGCTCGCCCAATGTGGCCAGTGAACGCTCTATTTCTTGCTGTAATGAGTTGTTTAGTAGTCCGTTGTCGGGGCTTGGCGTGTCGGAGTTCAGCAAAACATCGTACATGGTGTTGCCGTCTTCTTCTTTAAGGGGTGCATCCATCGAAAGGTGATGCCCCGAAGCTTTCATGGCTTCTTCAATCACATCGGGAGTTAATTCGAGCAACTCGGCAATTTCTTTGGCCGTAGGTTCGCGTTGGAATTCTTGTTCTAATTGGTTGAATGTTTTGTTTATTTTATTGATGGAGCCTATTTTATTAAGTGGTAAACGTACAATGCGGGCTTGCTCGGCCAGTGCTTGCAAAATCGATTGTCTGATCCACCAAACAGCGTACGAAATGAATTTGAATCCGCGGGTTTCGTCAAATCGTTGGGCTGCTTTTATTAGCCCCAAGTTTCCTTCGTTAATGAGATCGGGGAGGCTTAAACCTTGGTTTTGATATTGTTTGGCAACCGAAACCACAAAACGTAAATTCGATTTGATCAGCTCTTCAAAGGCTTCCCTGTCGCCCTTTTTAATCCTTTTTGCAAGTTCAACTTCGCGCTCGGGCGACAATAAGTCAACTTTTCCAATTTCGTGCAAATATTTGTCGAGCGATAACGTTTCGCGGTTTGTAACTTGTTTTGTAATCTTTAGTTGCCTCATGCTCCATTGTTTTAAAGCCGAAAAATAAATAAAAATTTATACTTTATGGATTTATTGACACAAAAAATTAAAAACAGATTATAATCGAACAATGTGCTGCATTATTTATTCTATTCTATTATTTTAGTTGATTATTTAGAAAAATATTGATAAATGAAAAGGTTGGCGTTGCATTGGCAAATACTGATTGCTCTGGTTATTTCTATTCCTTTAGGTCTTTTTTTCGGAAAAGATGGAGTTATTGATCTTACCGGGCTGATGAGTTTTTTTGGGTCACTTTTTTTAAATGCCTTAAAAATGATTGTAGTACCGTTAATTGTTGCTGCAATAATCACCGGTATTTCGAACATTGGTTCTGAAAAAGGCTTCGCACGTTTGGGCTTTAAAACCATTGTTTATTATTTGTTTACCAGCTTAATTGCCATTCTGACCGGTTTAATTTTAGTCAATATTTTTAAGCCGGGCATTGTAGGTGGAATTCCGGCAAGCGATATTTTAGCATTGGCCCCTTTGTCGGCCGATAAAATTGATAAAATAAGTGGTTACGAAAGTCGCGAAATTTATAATATTTTTCTGAGAATGGTTCCGCCCAATGTATTTAAAGCAGCAGCCGATGGGCAAATGCTTGGTTTAATTACTTTTAGTTTGATATTTGGATATTTTATCAGAAGGCTGAACCAAAATTACAAAACTGTGCAATTGAATTTTTGGAACGGCATATACGATATAATGATTGATATAACCGATTTGGTAATGCGTTTTGCCCCTTTGGGTGTTTTGGGCCTGGTAGCGCTAACCGTTAGCGAAACTGGTTTCGACGCAATTGTGCCTTTGCTTAAATTTGCGGCAATTGTATTAATTGGTTTGGCAATTCATTTATTTGTTTCAACTTCGTTAATGCTGTATACTGTTGGGAGAATAAGACCTTCACTTCATTTAAAAACAATGTTTAAGGCGCTTTTAACAGCCTTTTCAACAAGTTCGTCGTCGGCAACTTTGCCCGAAACAATCGAAGGGGTAACAAAAGCAGGTGTTTCGAAAAAAGTTTCGAGTTTTGTTTTGCCTTTGGGAGCTACGGTAAATATGGATGGAACTGCTCTTTATGAGTGTGTTGCAGCAATGTTTATTGCCCAGGCTTATGGTCTCGATTTAAGTTTTGGCATGCAGTTAACCGTTGTGCTCATTGCTTTGTTAACTTCAATTGGTGTGGCCGGAATACCTTCGGCCAGCTTGGTGGCTATTGTAATTATATTGAAAGCCATTGGTTTACCCGAAACAGCTATTGGTTTGATTTTGGTTGTTGATCGGCCGCTCGATATGTGCCGAACGGCTATCAACGTGTGGAGCGATAGTTGCGGTGCAGCCATAATTGCTGCTACCGAAGGTGAAAAGTTGTATGTTGAAAATGGATAACAGGTTTTAATTCGGCCTTGTATATTGTGCTTTATTTTCCGATACTTTTTATTTTGAATCCTATTTGTTCCATTTTTTTTGGGCATAAAATATTACGGCCATCGAAAATGAAAGCAGGTTTTTTCATGTTCGAGTAAATTGTTTCCCAATTGTAGTCTTTGAATTCATCCCATTCGGTCAAAATTGCTACTGCATGCGCATTGTGCATGGCTTCTTCCGCTTTCTTGTGTACTTTCAATAAGTTGAAATGTTGTGAACCTGAAAACTTGTGATTGTATTCTTTTTCAAATACTTCATCTAAATCTTTGATCATTTGTGCTTCGCTCACTTTTGGGTCGTAAACATGAACTTCGGCTAAATCGTCGAGCAATTCTTTTGCAACATATATGGCTGCACTTTCGCGGGTGTCGTTGGTGTCTTTTTTGAATGCCCAGCCCAGAAATGCAATTTTCTTCCCCGAAACTGTATTATATAGCGTTTGTATAATGTTATCGGCAAAACGATGCTTTTGGTAATCGTTCATAATTTTTACTTGTTCCCAGTAATCGGCAACTTCGTTGAGGCCAAGGCTACGGCAAATGTAAACTAAATTGAGAATGTCTTTTTGGAAACAGCTGCCTCCAAAACCAACCGAAGCTTTTAAAAATTTTTTGCCAATGCGGTTGTCCATTCCAATGGCTTTTGCCACTTCTTCGATGTTCGCACCGGTTTTTTCGCATAATGCCGATATTGAATTGATTGATGAAACCCGTTGAGCCAAGAATGCGTTAGCTGTAAGTTTTGATAGTTCGCTGCTCCAAATGTTGGTTTGCAAAATTCTATCACGCGAAATCCAGTTGGCATAAATGCTTGTAAGCGCTTCAATTGCAGCTAAACCGTCGGGTGTTTGGTCGCCGCCAATAAGTACCCTGTCGGGTTTTAATAAATCTTGCACAGCAGTGCCTTCGGCCAAAAATTCGGGGTTCGACAATACTTGAAACCGAAGACCGTTGTTGTTATTTTCAAGTATATTTCGAATTGCTTGTGCTGTACGTACGGGCAGGGTTGATTTTTCGACAACTATTTTGTTGCTTTTGGCGGTATCGGCAATTTGTCGGGCACAAAGTTCAACAAATTTTAAATCGGCAGCCATTCCCTTTCCTTTCCCGTAGTTTTTTGTGGGGGTGTTCACCGAAATGAAAATAATTTCAGCTTCGTTAATGCCTTTTTCAATATTGGTTGAAAAAAACAGATTTCGCCCACGAGCTTGGTTAACAACCTCTTTCAGCCCCGGTTCGTAAATGGGTAGGTTTTCGAGGTTGGGATCGTTCCATGCTGCAATTCTTTCGGGGTTTATGTCAACAACATTAACTGCAATGTGAGGGCATTGTTGGGCAATAACTGCCATTGTTGGTCCTCCAACATAGCCTGCTCCAATACAACAGATGTTTTTAATGGCCATAATGTTCGTTTTTTATTTTAAGAGTAAAAATAACCAATTTGGGCTTTTGTGCCTCATTTTATAGCTCAAAATTAAATTGGATAAATTTTCTCTTTATAAAGCAAGTCGATTATTGCCTCGAGGTTTTGCTTTAAATTGTTTGGTTTTAAAGTTAATTCGGCTTTTTCGGGTTTGTCAAATAATACATCAACACCTGGAAGGTTATCTAGTTTGCCTTCTTCGGCAAGTTGATACAATTCGGGTTTGTTTTGTTTGCAGAATTCCAGATCGGCATCCATGAAGATGAGTTTAAATCTTTCGGTGCCAATGATTTCGGCAACTTGTACCCTGTTGTTTTTGTGAGGAGAAATGAACGAGCAGATTACAATTATTCCTTGGTCGTTAAGCATTCGGGCAATATGTGCTACCCTTCGCAGGTGTTCAACATGGTCGGCAGGCGAGAAGTCGAGCTCGCGCGACAAGCCCGAACGTACCGTACTTCCATCTAGCAAAACAACGGTTGCCCCCATATCGAACAATTGTTTTTCGAGGTGGTAGGCCAATTCGTTTTTACCTGAGCCATGTAAGCCGGTAATCCAAAGTGTTGCTCCTTTTTGCCCGTAACGTTTTTGGCGTTCTTTTGTGTCGATCAGGCATTCGCCCTGATCGATGCGGTTGCGGTATTCGTCGAGCGATATTTTGTTGGTAAGTTCACCCGATTCGAGTTTATCTATAATCATACCCACAGCACAAGTGTTGTGGGTAACCGGGTCGATAAGTACAAATGAACCTGTGCCTTTGTTTTTTGTGTAGGGATCGAAAAATATAGGTTTAACAGTGGTAAGTACCACGCGTCCAATTTCATTTAGTTCGAAATGGTTAATGGCCGATTTTTGCAAAGTGTTGATATCAACTTTGTATTTTATGTGATCGACCCTTGCTTTGGTGGTATTGGTGTTGTGTTTAATATAGAATTGTGTAGCCGGATTCATTGGATTTTCGTCCATCCAAACCAGCATAGCTTCAAAATGGCGTTCAATGTGCGGAAGGTTATCGGGGTGAACGATCATTTCGCCGCGCGATATGTCAATTTCATCGTTAAGGGTAATAGTAACCGATTGTGGAGGGAAAGCCTCCTGCAATTCACCATCGTAGGAAACAATTTGCTTAACAATTGATTTTTTTCGAGATGGCAGCACCATTATTTCGTCGCCTTTGCGAACGATACCCGACGAAACTTTAGCCGCAAAACCTCTGAAATCGCGATCGGGACGGTTAACATACTGAACAGGAAAACGAAAATCCTCAAAGTTACGGTCGCTGGCTACGTGTACGGTTTCGAGAAATTCGAGCATCGATTTACCATGGTACCATGGCATTTTGCCTGTTCCTTCAACCACATTTTCGCCTTTTAGAGCCGATAGGGGTATGAACTCCACATCGGGGATGTTGAGCTGCGAAACAAATGCCTTATAGTCGGCACATATATCGTTGAAAACCTCCTGACGGTAGTCAACAAGGTCCATTTTATTGACAGCCAATACAACGTGCTTTATTCCAAGTAAAGATACCAGGTATGTATGGCGGCGGGTTTGAGTGATTACTCCCTTTGTAGCATCGATAAGTATTATGGCAAGGTTGGCCGTTGAAGCACCGGTTACCATATTACGGGTATATTGCTCGTGTCCGGGGCAATCGGCAATGATGAATTTGCGTTTGTTGGTGCTAAAATAGCGGTAAGCCACATCAATGGTGATGCCCTGTTCGCGTTCGGCTTTGAGTCCGTCGAGCAGCAAAGCATAGTCGATTTCTTCGCCGGCATGGCCAACACGTTTGCTGTCGCGCTCGAGCGAAGCCAATTGGTCTTCGTACAACATTTTGCTGTCGAACATGAGCCGCCCAATGAGGGTCGATTTACCATCGTCAACCGATCCGGCAGTGAGGATACGAAGCAAATCTTTTTGTTCGTCCTGATTAAGGAAGGTCTGTATGTCGAGGTTACCACGAGTGTTGCCGGTGGGAGAGTTGTTGTTTTGCCGTTGAGTGTTGTTATTTGTTGCCATTGTTGTTATTTGTTGCCTTTGTTGTCATTGTTGTCATTGTTGTCATTGTTGTTGAGGGGGCGCTTTGCTCACGTTTTAGTTGTTGTATTATGTCTTCCAGTTTTTTTCGACATAAATTATGAAATTTGAAATTTTAATACCTAGTTTATCAAGTTCTATATGGACATCTTCCCATCCGGTATTTGGATGAATAACTGATAAAAAATTAGCTTGAGATAGCGACTCAAGTAACGAAGCATGTGAGTATACAAGAAATTTAATAAAATCTGCTTTATACCTTTTTCTTCCATATCCTTCAACGATATTGTCTTTAATTGATTGGCTGGATCTGCGAATTTGACTGCCAGTTTCAAATTTATCGGGATGAGGCAATTGAATGCTTAGTTTATATACACGTACTGCAATATCGAAAGCAAGGTTGTATATTTCCAGGTCTTCGTAGCTTTTCATTATAATCGGGTTGTGGTTGCTATTTTCGTTGTTGTTGTTGTTGTTGTTGTTGTTGTTGTTGTTGTTGTTGTTGTTGTTGTTGTTGTTGTTGTTG
>JAFGAF010000072.1 GCA_016933815.1 Prolixibacteraceae bacterium | reverse complement strand
TGCGGGTGCAAGTCATTTGGTTGATGAGATGCAACTGATGAAATAACAAGCTTGTACAACTTTGTTGCAATTTTATTGAACGGTTTAATAAAACTGAGCATTCTTTTTTGATAAATTTGCCAGCCATATTTGGTGAATATATGTTAATACAAAAACCAAAATGTCGCATAAAATAACAATTTACACCGATGGATCGTCGAGAGGAAATCCCGGACCGGGAGGTTACGGGGTTGTATTAATGTCGGGGCCACATCGGAAAGAATTGTCAGAAGGCTACAGGCTCACAACCAATAACCGAATGGAATTGCTTGCGGTTATTGTAGGGCTCGAGGCACTTAAAGCCGAAAATTGCGCTGTTACGGTTTATACCGATTCAAAATACGTGGCCGATGCTGTTAGTAAAGGTTGGGTGTTCGATTGGGTGAAAAAACGGTTCAAGGGAAAGAAAAACCCCGATCTTTGGATGCGTTTTTTGAATATTTATAAAAAGCATCAAGTAAATTTTGTTTGGGTTAAAGGGCATGCAAATATTCCCGAAAACGAACGTTGCGATCAACTTGCTGTTGATGCGTCGTATAAAAAAATATTGCAGGTTGACGAAATTTACGAAGCAGAAAACGAATAGAAATTTATGCATTTGATATATCAAGTTGGAATTCACATTTTGTATTTATTGGTGTTAATTGCATCGATGTTTAAGCCAAAAGCAAGGTTGTGGATAAATGGACGCAGGGGTTTGTTTGCTGCTTTAAAAAAGCGAATTTTGCCTTCCGATGAAGTTGTATGGGTGCATTGTGCTTCGCTGGGTGAGTTTGAGCAAGGGCGACCATTGATTACCGAAATCAAGAATCGCTATCCGAATAAAAAAATTGTTCTTACTTTTTTTTCACCATCGGGATACGAAGTGCAAAAGAATTTTGCGTTGGCCGATGTTGTTTGTTATTTGCCGCTCGATACAAAATTTAATGCCCGTCGGTTTTTGAAAATTACACACCCCGAAAAGGCTTTTTTCATAAAATACGAATATTGGTACAATTATTTATCGGTATTGAAAAAAAGGAACATTCCTGCATATTTTGTGTCGGCAATTTTCAGGCCCGATCAGCTTTTCTTTAAAAAATATGGAAGTTGGTATCGTAATATGCTTTGTAAAGCCGATCATTTTTTTCTTCAGAACGAGAATTCTGCAGATCTGTTAAAAACCATCAATATTAACAATTATACAATTGTTGGCGATACCCGTTTCGACAGGGTGGCCAACGTTTTGCTCAATGCAAAACCGCTCGAAATTGTTGAGCGTTTTGTAAATGGTAATCCGGTAGTTGTTGGCGGAAGTACGTGGAAAGCAGAGGAGGCATTGTTGAAGCAGTTTCTGGTAAAACACCCCGAGGTTAAGCTTATTTTGGTACCTCACGAGGTCGAAAACGGAAGCGTTGATCGCATTATGCAGCAATTTGGTAATTTGGCGGTACGTTATTCGCAAGCCGGTAATGCCGATAACCGCAACAAACAAGTGCTGGTTGTTGATTGTTATGGTGTGCTTACATCGTTGTATCAATACGCAACAATTGCTGTTGTTGGTGGTGGCTTTGGTGCAGGCATTCATAATGTGCTCGAACCGGCAACTTTTGGTATGCCAATTATTTTTGGGCCTAATTTCGAAAAGTTTAAAGAAGCAACCGATTTGGTTGAGAAAAATTGTGCCTTCCCGGTAAATAATATTGAAGAGTTCAACACGGTAATGAACCATCTTTTAATAAACCCGCAAACTACGCAAAAAATTGCTCAAATGAGTGCCGGTTACGTCAAAGACAACGTGGGCGCAACAAACAAAATTATCGATGCTGTTTTTTCAACAGATCAATGTTGATTTCTTACAATTTTTTTCTTTGTTTTTTTGTTGACTTTCTCGTTTTTTATCGATATGGA
>JAFGAF010000533.1 GCA_016933815.1 Prolixibacteraceae bacterium | reverse complement strand
CCGTAATACTTTTTGAAAACAGTACTAAAGTAACCGGCACTGGTGTAGCCGCATTTATCACTTACCTCGGTAACCGAATAACCTCCCTTTTGCAACAGTTCGAGGGCATGCCCCATGCGTACCGATTTAATAAAATCGACCGGCGACAAATCGGTAAGTGCTTTCACCTTTTTATACAACAACGAGCCGCTCACTTTCATTGCTCGGGCAAAATCATCTTTGTTAAATTCGGGGTTATCCAAATTTTTCTTAACAACGCTGAGCATGGTGTGCAAAAATTCGTCGTTGAGCAGGTTGTTGAGTACGGGTGCATTCTGATCGGTTTGAATTAAGCGCAAAGCTTTTTCGCGAACGGCGGTACGGTTTTGAATAATCGATCGGATTTTTTGGTGCAATAAGCCCATATCGAATGGCTTTGTTAGATAATCGTCGGCACCAAAGCCTAAACCACGTAACTGCATGGCTTTGTCGTCGAATGCAGTGAGCAAAACAACAGGTACATGCGATGTTTCAAAAGTCGATTTCACCAATTTACACAACTCGAAACCACCCATTTTGGGCATCATCACATCCGAAATTACCAAATCGGGCAATTCATTCTGAATTTTCTCCCATGCCTCAACCCCGTTGGCTGCCGATGACACATCGTAAATATCGACGAACGACAAGCGAAGAAAGTGCATCAAATCCTCGTTATCTTCAACAATTAATATTTTTTGGGCTTTGTTATTGTTTTCGCCCGAAACCTTTTCAAAATCCTCGCCGGGTTCAATTTGGTCGTTACCATCAATAATTTCGGCATTGGGCAACAAACTTAGGGCTTCATCATTTGTGTCAACCAGTTTTTTATGTGGAACAATAACTGTAAAAATCGAACCCAGGTTTTCTTCGCTGGTAAACGAAATTTCTCCATCGTGCAATTTTACAATATTTTTTACCAATAAAAGGCCTACACCCGAGCCCACTATTTTTGAATTTATTGCATTTTCGGCCCTGAAAAATTCCTTAAAAAGCAGTTTCTGATCGCGTTTCGATACACCAATTCCGTAATCTTTCACCGTTAAAACCCACTGTTTATCGTCGGCCGAAAAGGCAACTTCGACAATCGATTTATTATGAGAGTACTTTATTGCATTGGAAACCAAATTATCGACAACCTTCTCAATTTGAACAATATCTACAGCCGACTCGTAATGTTTGGTTTTGAACTTGGTTTTAATTTGAATATTCTTTGTTGCTGCCAGCGAGCTGAACATTCCAATTCGCTGACTGATAATTTCGGGCAAATTAACCATTGTAAGAAAAACCTTTTCTTTTCTGATATCGGCTTTTTGGAAATCCATTAATTGCGTAACAGTTGCATTTAGCCTTTGCGCCTGCTCGTTAGCCATTTCGATAAATTGCCGCCCGCGTTCCGAAAGGTTTTTTTCATCGCGCAATGCCTCAACCGGCGCTTTTATCAAGGTTAACGAGGTTCTGATATCGTGTGCGGTATTGGTAAAAAACCTTACTTTGTCTTCGATGTGCTGTTGTTTTAAACGATAAATGTAATACCAGAACATTGCATAAATGAGCACCGAGAGCAACAAAAACACAATGGCAAAGAACCACCATTTGGCCCAAAAGGGTGGTAAAATTTGTATGTTCAGAACCCTTTCGGCAATAAGTTGCGACAAGGAGCTGTCGTACATTCGTATTTTGAGTTCGTACTTTTTAAAAGGGATGTTGTTGTAACTAACTAAGCGATGGTTCGATGGCTGTGTCCAGTCGGGATCTACTCCCTCGAGTTTCCACGAAAACATGGCATTTGCGACCTCGCCAACGGGCATTAATTCAACGGTAATTGAATTTTGCGAATATTTGAGCCTTAAGTTATGAAGCTGATCGACCGGCTTACACAATTTAAACGATGGTATGTCGCGCACCGATCGGCCAAGCACACTTATATTTTGAAAGTAAATTTGCCCGTCGAGCTGTTTTTGTGCCATTTGCGATGGTTTGAAAAGCACCAGACCATTGTTGGTACCCATAGCCAATCTGCCGTCGTGCAACAAGTAATGCGAGTTAGCATTAAACGACGAAGCAATTAGTGGTAAATGGTTCGAATAAGCAATTACATTACCACTTTCGGGCGAAAAGCGGCACAAACCGTTTTCGGTACCCAACCAAAAATGACCATCGGCATAGATAATACTGTTAACATGATTCGAAAGCAAACCATCTTCAACAGTAAAATGCTTTTGCTCTTTTGTTGCCGGATCGAAAAAAATTAAGCCATAGCCTACGGTGCCCAACCAAATTTGCCCGTTATGCACCAAAACATCGTTAACCAAATATTTTTCGACCAACAAAGTATAAACCCCGGTGTATTTGTTAAGCTGCAAAAGGCCATACGAGCAGGCCAATAACATGAGCGAATCGGTATATTCGATAACTTTAGTTACCGGTTG
>JAFGAF010000071.1 GCA_016933815.1 Prolixibacteraceae bacterium | reverse complement strand
ATTGGCGAAAAAGAAGCTCGTTTAATGATTATGTACGCTTTTGCCGACGAAGTGCTTTCGCAAGTTGGCGTTCCTGTTTTGCGCGAAAGGCTCGAAGAATTGGTTGACCGCAGGTTAAGGGGCGAACTTGGCCCTTGCCAGAATTGCTCTTTCAATCAGCGAAAGAATTAAAAAACAACAAATACCATTGAAGCCCATTCCATCAAAGAGTGGGCTTTTTTATGCTTAAGCATATGCAAATAAAATGTACAGATAAAAATAAGCTTGTTTAAAAAGAAATTCATAAATTACTGGGCTATTAAACTAATTGTTGAGGCAACATATTAAAAAGGGCTAAAGCAGAAATCGCATAAGCTTGAAACAACTGATGAAACATGTCAAGGCAATAATAAAATGAATTCATCTTACAAAAAACTGCAATTAATTGTTGAACTGTCGGGCACCGGCACCTGGGAGTGGAATGTACAAACCGGCGAAACCATTTTTAACGAAAGCTGGGCCAATATGTTGGGCTATTCGCTCGAAGAGCTGATGCCCACTACAATCGAAACCTGGACCAAACTGACCCACCCCGACGACTTAAAATCTGCCCAAAACGCGCTCGAAAAATATTTCAATAAAGAAACAGATTTTTACGAAGCTAAATTCAGGATGCGCCATAAAAATGGCAAGTGGGTTTGGTTACTCGACAGGGGGCAGGTGGCCGAATGGACTCCCGATGACAAACCGCTGCTTATGCTGGGCACGCACCAAAACATTAATGCAATTAAGGAAACCGAAATTTCGTTACAATACGAAGAAGAACGCCTCGAAAGTTTACTGAAAATCAATCAACATCAAGCCAATTCGGTTCAAGAACTGCTCGATTTTGTGCTCGATGAAGCTATCGCTTTAACAAATAGCAAAATTGGCTACATCTATTTTTACAACGAAGAAAAAAAAGAGTTCACATTAAATACCTGGTCGAAAGAAGTGATGCAGCAATGCCATGTTATTGACCCACAAACCATTTACAAACTCGAAAAAACCGGAATATGGGGCGAAGCAGTCAGGCAGCGCAAGCCCATTCTTGTGAATGATTTTAAAGCTCCTAACCCTTTAAAAAAAGGAATACCTGAGGGACATGCCCCCTTGCAAAAATTCTTGACCATACCCGTTTTCGACCAAAATAAAATTGTGGCAGTTGTGGGTGTTGCCAATAAACCCGACGACTACGACAACTCCGACATCCGCCAGTTAACCCTGATGATGGACTCGGTTTGGAAAATTGTTCAACGCAAAGAAAGTGACCAGAAGCTTAAAAGGCCAACCGCTTGTATGCCGTTATCAGTCAGGTGAATCAAGCAATTGTACACAGCAAAACCCGGCAAAAGCTATTCGACGAAATTTGCCGCGTGGCCATCGATTTTGGGAAATTTCGCATGGCTTGGATCGGCCTGCTCAATAACACCAACGGCAAAATTGAACCTGTTTCCATTGCAGGCGAAGAAAACGGTTACCTGTCGGAAATGATCCAAATTAGTGTCGATGAGAAGCACGGAGGCTCGGGCCCGGTAGGCACGTCAATTCGTACAAACAACTACTTTTTGTGCAACGACATTGCCACCGACCCTGAAATGAAACTGTGGCGCGAAGGTGCATTAAAACGCGGTTACCAATCGGTAATTGCCCTGCCACTGAGGCTTTTCAACCAGCCCATTGCATCGCTGGCCATCTATGCCGAACAACGTAACTTTTTCAACACTCAGGAAATAAAACTGCTCGAAGAGGTGGCCTACGACATCAGCTATGCACTGGATGCACTCGAAACCGAAGCAGAGCGCATAAAGGCCGAACACATGGCCAACGAACGCATGAAAGAGCTCAACGCCTTTTATAAGCTTTCGGAACTTACCGAGGACCAAAACTTGTCGGTTGACGAACTGTACTCGCAATTTGCCAATATTTTACCCCAGAGCCTGCAACACAACCATTTGGCTTATTCAAAATTGACCATAAACAAACGGACATATACTTCCGACAATTCTACCCAAAGCAGTATATGGAAAATTGAATCGCCCATAGTGATAAACGAAGTTGAAGTGGGAAACGTTGAGCTTGGCTATACCACAAAAACTCCCAACGAATACGAAGGGCCTTTCCTAAAAGAAGAACGCTTGTTGATTGATGGCATTTCGGAGCGCCTTGCCCGCATAACTGAACGCATTCAATCGAAAGAGTTTATAATTGAAAGTGAAAAACGTTTTCGCAACCTGGTGAACCAAATGCAATTGGGGCTTGCTGTACACGAAATTATTCTCGACAAAAATGGCGCCCCGGTCGATTACCGCTTTTTAGACTGCAACCCGGCCTTTGAAAAACTTACCGGCCTCATACGCGAAAACATTGTTGGCAAAACAGTGCTTGAAGTATTACCCAAAACCGAAAAAATTTGGATCGATAAATACGGTCAGGTAGCCCTTACCGGCCAGCCAATCAGCTTCGAAAGCTACGCCCGCGAATTCGATAAATATTATAATGTTACCGCTTACCAGCCGCAAGCCATGCAGTTTGCAGTAATCACCGAAGACATTACCGTACATAAACAAACATTGCTCAATCTTCAAAAAAACAATGAAAAATTTCAACTTTTAAGCAAGGCTGCAAGCGAAATGCTCGCGCTCGAAAACACCAACGATATTTACAATTACATAAGCGACTCGTTGCACAACCAATACCCCAACGCGGTAATTCTTTTTCAAAAAGTAGATGAAGAAACAAAAAAATCCAAACTCATCAACTTTAAAGGAGTCAACAGTAGCCTGATAAACAAGGCCATTCAGCTTACCGGTTTCGATTTTACCAAAATAGAGTTCAGCCTTATTAATGAGCATTTGCGGCTATTTAAAACGGGCAATCTTTGTGAATTCAAAAAAGGCCTGGCCGATTTTTCGGGTTCGCAATTTCCGGCTGCTGCAGCAAAGTCCATCGAAAAAATATTGGGCATCAAACAAATATATACCATTGGCATTAACAAAGATGAAAAGCTATTTGCCACCATACACTTGATGAACAAAGGAGCTGCAATTACCGATAAGGAATTTATTGAACTGTTTGTTAAACAAGCCGGTATTATTATCGACAGGACCCAAACCGCCAAGCAACTAGCCGAAAGGGAAGAAAAATACCGTTTAATTACCGAAAATGCATCCGACGTTATTTGGGTAATCAACGTAACAACACAACAATTTACTTACATTAGTCCAACAATTGAATTGCTGCGTGGCTATACCCCACAAGAAGCCATGGCTCAAACACTCGAAGAATCGGTAACACCCGAATCGTTTGCCCATATCCAAAATGCCTTACAACAAAACCTCCAAAAATTCTTGTCGAATAAACTCGATATCGAATATTATATCGATGAAATACAGCAACCATGCAAAGATGGAAGCATAATTTGGGTTGAAGTATCTACCAAATTCCGCATCAACAAACAAGGCGAAATTGAAGTAGTTGGTGTAAGCCGAAAAATCGACGAGCGCAAAAAAATGGAAGCCGCCATTCGCGAAAACGAAGAAAAATTCAGGCTATTGTTCAAAAACTCACCACTGGGAATCTACATCGCCAACACACAAGGCCAAATTGAAGATGCCAACCCCGCCTTGTTAACTATTTTAGGTTCGCCTTCGCTCGAACTCACCAAACAAATAAACGTACTTCAACTACCCGCGCTTGTAGAAAACGGTTATGCCAAGCAATTTGCGGAGTGCGTTAACCAAAACAAGATCATTTCAATTGAACTGCCCTACACCACACACTGGGGCAAAAAGGTACATTTATCGAGTTACTTGGTGCCGCTAAGCAACCCAATGGGTAAAGTTGAAAAGGTTTATACCCTTATGGAAGACATTACCGAGCGCAAACGCAACGAAGAAGCGCTTATCGAAAGCGAGGCACTTTTAAAAGATGCCCTGGCAACAAAGGACAAATTCTTCTCAATCATCTCGCACGACCTGCGCAGTCCGTTTTCAACCCTGGTTAGCTTTACCGAGCTAATGGGTAACGACAGCTCCCATTTCTCGGTCGATGAGTACAAACATTACGCAAAAGCCATCAACAAAACTGCCCAATCGACTTTCAACCTGCTCGAAAACCTTTTACAATGGGCAAACCTCCAAAGGGGCAGTATTTCGTTCAAGCCAATTGAAATAAACATCAGCGAGCTCATCAAAAACTGCGACCCTGCACTTATTGAAAAAATAAAGGCCAAGCAAATCAACTTTGAGATTCGTATTGATGAAAAATTAAATGTTTGGGCCGACAAAAACATGCTGCACGGCATCATGCGCAACCTGATGTCGAACGCCATAAAATTCACACCCAAAGGCGGCAATATTTGGCTCAACATATCGGAAAACAACAATGGCGAAGCACTATTTACCATCCGCGATTCGGGCATCGGCATGCCCAAGCAAATACTCGAAAATCTGTTTAGCATAACTGAAAAAACAAGCCGCCCCGGCACCGATAATGAACCCAGCTCGGGCTTGGGGCTCATTTTGTGCAAAGAGTTTGTCGAAAAACACGGCGGAGAAATATGGGCCGAAAGCGATACCGATGATTTATCGGGACAAAAAGGCAGCACTTTTTATTTCACCATCCCGATTAAAAAGGAAGAAAAATAGTACAGTTCAATCCAATTTACCCCCAATTTGTTACATCGTATCGAAAAAGAGCTCGAAAAAATTATGGCTTAACTATATCCAATAATTTTAAATAATAAAGGTGCTGTTGTTTTTCTTTTTTCGCTAACTTGTTGTGAAAAAAACAGGGATTATGGGTAAAATTGAGTCTGATAGTATTGCGAACGATTTTTTGCAGGGTTTGTTAAAAGGCGATAGGGCTAAATGTTCGGCTTTGGCACATGAGTACCTTGCCCAAAACCCATCAATTAAAGACTTGTATGAAAAGGTGTTTAGGGTTGCGCTTTACGATGTGGGCAAGCTTTGGGAAAACAATAAAATAACCGTTGCCACCGAACACATGGCCACCGCCATTACCGAAGGTATCCTGAACGAACTTTTCGAACAAATTATCTCTACCGATCGCACCAATAAAAAAGTGGTACTGGCCTGTGTCGAGGGCGAGAAACACCAGGTGGGCATTAAAATGGTGGCCGATATGTTCGAGATGAAAGGTTGGGAAAGCTTTTTTCTGGGATCGGGCATCCCAACCGGCGAACTCATCAGGTTTATTCGCCAAACAGAACCACACGTAGTAGCCATATCACTCAGCATTTATTTCAATTATGCCAATTTGGTGAAAATGGTAGAAGCCATCAGGGCCGAATTCCCCGAAATTTTATTGTTAGTTGGCGGACAGGCCTTTACCCGCATCACAAACAACGAGCTCGAAAAAACACCAAAACTGGTAATGCTTTCCGATTTAAACATGCTCGAACAATTTATCGATACATTAAACCGAAAATAACGAAGGAAATGAACAAAGAACATTTATTAAAAACAGCAGGGCAACTGCAACAGGTAAGCCTTAAAAGTGTTGAAGAATTCAGCTCGAAACGCGACCATTTGGTGAGCGTAATGAACCAAACCATGTTGGCGCGCCCCGACTTATTGGCCATGGTGGGCGAAGGTAATGTGGAAATGATGAACGACAATCATGCCAACCATGCCCGCTTTCTCGAATCGATTTTCAAACAACACCAGCCCGAAGTGTTGGTCGATACCGTGTTGTGGGTTTTCAGGGCCTACCGTTCGCGCAATTTTGCATCAACTTACTGGGCAGCACAACTGAATACGTGGATTGAAATTTATCGCAAAGAGCTTTCGCCCGAATGCTTTTCGGAGGTTTACCCATATTACAACTGGATGCAAATCAACATCCCCATTTTCAATAAATTGGCCGAGGATGTATTGGATGCACCCTTGTCGGCGCACTGATAAGATTATAAGCCACGAAACAACGTTCAGCATTAGCTAATTCACAAATAAAAACAAAACACAAAATAAGCTCATTTAATTGTATGAATTTGATTCGTGAATTCGTGGCATTTTTAATAAATGCTTTAAAATGAATAATACAAACAATAATCTATTCGATAATATGTTGAATAAATATATGTTAACTCATTTATATTAAGCTACATATTAGAGTCAATAATTCACGAATAATAAGCTTTAATTAACTTTGTTTTGGTACCTTACAACTAACTTAAATTTGCAGCAAAATTGTCGATGAAAATTAAAAAATGAACGATTTGAATACGCATTTAGCATATTGGTCGAACCTTATTTGCGAGCTTTCGTCAACGGGGCACTCGGTTGCACTCGGCTTGTTCACCACCGAGGGTAAACTGCTGTATGCCAATGGCCCAATGTGCTATTATTTAAACACCACCGAAACCGAACTGCAAGCCAAAAACTTCTTTGTAAACCCGCAATTCGACTCGTTTTTGCAAGGCGAAGGTTTGGTTTTTGAGGGCTATACCACCATTGGCAATTATGCCGACAGCAGTTTTGTGCTATTGGCCAAAGTTTACAAGCAAGCCGATCAGGTTTTTGTTTTTGCCGAACCCAATGTGCCCGAGCTTTTCGAGAACAACCTGAAATTGAGCGAACTGAACCAACAGGTTAACAACCTGCAACGCCAGTTGATTAAAGAAAAGAAAACCCTTGAACTTACCTTGGCCAAGTTGAAGGAGACACAGCAAATGCTCATCCACTCCGAAAAAATGAACGCATTGGGTAAATTGGTGGCCGGTGTAGCGCATGAGATCAACAACCCTATTGCCTTTGTATTTAGCAACTTGCACTCAATGGGCAACTATTTCGACGATGTTTTTAACGCCTATTTGCAGCTTGAGCAAATGATTGGTAAAACATGCGATGGTAAACTTTTAGAAGACGCACAAAGCATTAGAAAAAATGCCGACCTCGATTTTCTGAAAGAAGACATCGACGATATGCTTTCCGAAACCAAAAACGGAGTAAACCGGGTAAAAACCATTGTTGACGATTTGCGCCGCTTTTCACGCCTCGACGAAGCCGAAAGCAAAACCATCGACCTTATTGAGAACCTGCGATCGACCATTGCCATTACCCGTGTGCAAATGGATCCAAAGAGGATAAAATTTAGCTTCGATGCACCCGAAAAACTAGTAATAAACTGTTTTCCCGGCCAGCTCAACCAAGCCATTCTAAACATACTCATCAATGCCATACAAGCAGTTCCTGACCAAGGCGAAGTGAGCATGAAAGTAGCATCCGACAATGACGAAGTACACATAATAATTGAAGACAACGGCCCGGGCATACCACCCGAAATACAAAGCCGCATTTTCGATCCCTTTTTCACCACAAAACCTGTTGGCAGTGGCACCGGGCTGGGACTAAGCATTACGTATAAAATTATTGTTGAACAGCACAAAGGGAGCATTCGAGTTCAATCGGATTCCGGGAAAAATACAGTTTTTGAAGTATCATTTCCCAAAAACAAGATAAAAAGCTAATGGCTTAAATTGCTTTTCATTACATTTGATCGTTTAAAAAAAGATGATAATGCCGGAAAATCAAGATTTGAACAATGATAACAATCTTCGAAACCTATTGGTAATCGACGATGAGCCCGAAATTGTAAAAGCACTATCACGCCAGTTCAGGCGCACTTACAATGTTTTTTCGAGCACCAATGCCGAAGAAGCTTTCCATATCCTCGAAAACGAACACATTCAGGTTGTGATATCCGACCAACGCATGCCGGGCATGAACGGGGTTGAATTCTTCGAACGCATCAAACACAAATACCCCGATGCACTAAAACTCATACTAACCGGCTATTCCGATATTGAAGCCGTTATTGGCGCCATTAACGAAGGACAGGTTTTTCGTTACGTAACCAAACCTTGGAACCCCGAGGAACTCAATATTATAATCAAAGAAGCTTTTGAAAAACACGAGTTGATTACCAATAACCGCAAACTGATGCAACAACTGCAAGATGCCAACGAAACATTGGAACATAAAGTGCAAGAGCGAACCAAAGAACTTGAAAAGGCCAACCAAAAACTGATCGAATTAAATAGCGAGAAAAACCGCTATATTGGCATGGTAGCCCACGACCTGCGAAACCCAATTGGTGTGGCTGAATCGTTCTCGGCACTACTGATAGAAGATTTGCATGTGATTGACAAGAATACCGAACGTGAATACCTTGGGCACATCAACAAAAGCTGTAATTTTTCGCTCGACCTGATCCACAACTTCCTAAATGTTTCAAAAATCGAAGCCAGTGTTTTCGATGTTAACCTGCAAGCAGTTGATTATGTTTCGTTTGTAAAAGAAGCAATTAAGCAAGAACAAATTTTTGCCCGTAACAAAGAACAGCAAATTGTATTTTCCACATCAATCGATGAACTTACCATTCAAATTGATCGAAACAAAATGCAACAAGTGCTCAACAATCTGTTGAGCAATGCCGTAAAATATTCAATGCCCAACACCCTTATTTCGGTAAGCGTTGAGATGAATGACAACGACGTGTTGACCTCAATAACAGACCAAGGACAGGGCATACCGGCCAATGAGCTGGGCCAGTTGTTCACACCATTCCACACCACATCGGTTAAGCCAACCGGAAAGGAGAAATCGACCGGTTTAGGTCTGTCGATTGTGAAAAAAATTATTGAAGCACACGGCGGAAAAATTTGGGCCGAAAGCGAAGTGGGCGTAGGTAGTGTCTTTTATTTTACAATCGGTATCGCTTAATTCAGCTGTTCGATTTCTACCAATTTATTTTCGTTACTGAAAAGTTCAGCTGCGAGGTTAACCTGCTCAGGTGTTCCAAATACAAAAGCAATATCTTTTACCAATAATTTTGTATCGGGAGTTGGATGTTCAATCAAATTTTTACCCCTTTTTATAACCAATAAGGTAACCCCCGATTTTTCGCGGAGTCTACTTTCCATTAATGTTCTGTTGGCAATTTCAGATTTATCTTCAACAACCAACGAATTGATGCTAATATTTGCCAGTTCATCGAGTATCGAAGGCTGATTGAGCAAATCTTTTTCGCTAAAACTACCAAGGTTCATGCTGCGTATGTGCGCAATAATTCGGTTGATTTCTTTAGGCGGATACAGCCTTCGCACCAGTACCCTGTTAAACAGGTCGATTGCAATTTCGAGCTTTTCGGGCAATACCTGATCGGCACCTACCTGATATAAATCTTCAACATTATCGATGTGTTTTACCCTGGCAATAATATAAACATTGTGGTTAATGTGCTTAATTTGATCGATAATGGCCATTGATGGTACCAAGTCGCCAACCGAAACAACTACCACATCGGCGGTTTCGACATGTGCTTTACGCAATATTGGTTCATTAACCGCATCGCCGTACACCACCATCTCACCACTTTTAATTTTTTCGCTTGCTATACTTGGGTCAAATATGATTTCAACATAAGGTATATCGTTGCATTTTGCCATTTTCGACAATTTGAGCGCACTCGCATCCTTTCCTATAATTACCAGGTGATTTCTTATTTCAGGAATTTCTACTTCTTTTAAAGGAAAAAGGCCTTTTTTAAGTGTATTGGGTAAGGGCAGGCGCAACAATTGATTGGCAAATGGCACCGAAAGTTTTATCAGAAAAGGAGTAATCGACATGGTGATTACGGCAACAGCCAAAAACAACTGATAATAAAAACCCGAAATGATATTGTACCCGTTACCTAGTTTGGCCAAAATAAACGAAAACTCACCAACCTGACTTAAGGCCAAGCCCACCAAAACAGTACCTTTAAAGGTATGGCCCAGAATAAAACCTGTGCCGCCAGCAATAATTGTTTTAATACCCAATACCAAAAGCACACTGATAATCACCAGCATATAATTATCAATTACAAAATTCATATCGAGCAACATACCAATCGAAACAAAAAAGAAACTGGTAAAAGTATCCTTAAAGGGAATAAGGTTACCAAAAGCGTTATGGCTGTATTGCGATTCGGAGATCATGAGCCCGGCCAAAAATGCACCAAATGCTAACGACATGCCCAGCTTTGAAGTAAGCAATGCCACTGCCAAACAAATTAAGAAAATGCTCATCAGAAATAGCTCCTGATTTTTGGTCATGGCAATTAGATGTAACAACTTAGGCAGAAGCCACTTGTTGCCCACATAAACAAGACCGATAATAAATACAGCTTTAACACCAAGCAACATCAGCTCGTTACCCAAACTCACGTTTTCGGCACCCAACATATTGGTAAACAACAACAAAGGCACAACCATAATATCTTGAAAAATAAGAATCCCCACCACGGTACGTCCGTAGTTCGAAGTAAGCTCAGAGCGTTCCTGCAAAATTTTAAGTACCAATGCCGAACTGCTCAACGCAGCCAAAAAGCCAATAAACAACGCCGATTCCCATTCCAGCTCATAAACCCTCGATGCAAAATAAAAAGCCGCAGCAGTGAATGAAACTTGCAACAAACCACCAAAAAAAACTACACGCCTTATGCGCATAAGGTGTTTCAACGAAAACTCCATGCCAATGGTAAACAACAACAAAACCACCCCAATTTCCGCCATCAGCTCAATGTCGTGTTCGTGTTTTACCAAGCCAAGCAAGTGAGGCCCTGCAATAATACCCGTTAACAGATAACCCACAACAGTTGGTACCTTTATTTTTGTAAAAACAAAATTCACCAAAGTCGATAAGGCAAAAATGAGTACAATGTCCTGTAAAATTGCAAGTTCCATAAGCTTTAAAAATATAGTGCTAATTTAAGGTATTGATGTTTAAAAGCCTTTGTCGGTCAACAAATAAATTCATTTTTTTTCAAACACATAACCCATCTATTTTACTAAGTTTTTTCTAATCTCCTTTAAACGATGTTTATAGCCTGCCGAAACAGCCCATTCGCTAATGTTTTCGATATGGGCAAGCAATTCGGGTTTCATTTCGGGATAAATTTGGCAAACACGATAAAAGAATTCGAGCCCCATACACTGGCTCGAAATTTTTTTCTTCGGATCGGTCATCCACGCAACGCAGCGCTCAAGCAATTCTCCTGCAAAATCTTCGTCAATCGGACACCGTAAAACGAGTTTCATACCCTGCCGAATAAAACTTTCGTTGTTGGTAACAAGCAAGCGGGCATACAATTGCCCCAAAATTGGAAAAATAAATTGGTTGCTTTTTTCGGTAGCATGATCGAGTATCCAAAGCAAACGCCACGACTGCTTATCGGGTCTTTCGGCTGCCATTTCCCAAACAGTATCAAACACTTGCCTATCGGTACGCGCTTTCTCAAACATCAATTCGTATTCAGCTTTTGAATACGCAGCACTTAAAAACTGATCGATCTCCTTTTTTGTCATTGATTTTTTTGTTGATAAAATTCAATAATTTTCCTATTTAATTAAAGAATGTTAAAGAAAAATTTTACTTTTACCCTCATCAAACAATAAACACTTAATAAAATGAGAAAAATTGTACTCCTTTTAGTTGTAGTAGCTGCCTTAATGGTTGGCCAACAAGCTAAAGCATCGAGTTACCAAGTGAACGAAGCTGCAATTGATCAACTTTTCGACAACGCAGTCGAAACATCAATGCTTGACTTCAACGCAGTAGCAATGAATGCTGTAGCATCGAGTAGTGATAAAAACGTTGTTAACGGAAAAGATCCTATCGTAGCAATTGTGCTTAGTGGATTTTTAGGATGGGTTGGTGCTCACCGTTTTTATTTAGGTACCGAAATCCTTACCGGTTTGGCTTATCCTTGCACCAGTATGCTTGGTGTTGGTTTCATTCTGGTTACCATCGACTTTATCATGTTGATTATCAACTACGATAACATTGCTCCGTTTGTTGACAATCCGGCTCTATTCATGTGGAAAGGGATGTTTTAATTCAACTAGCAAGAAAAATTACGCCTGTCTTTTTTTAAAAGACAGGCTTTTTTATTTATTTTCGCCACTATGTATAAATATATTGTAGCACTAGTTTTATTGTTTGTTTTGGGAGGGCTTTACAATGCAAATGCCCAATACATTAGCCTTAAACAAAAAACCGAATTGGTCGAGAACAAAAAAAAGATATCAAGTTCAATGGAATTGTATTTCGACAAGAGCAAATCGGCCATTGCGAAGGTGATTACTTCGCCCGATTTGGTTTACATCTTTTCGAACCGTTTTGGCGAAACCAAAATATACTACCCCGAAACCAACGAGGTTTCGTACATGCAAACCGACGATCTATCGACAAAAAACGAACTGATTTACTATTTTGCCAACAATTTAACCGACCAACTTGGCCTGGCCGACGAAGGCTTTAGCCTGGCCGAACGTAATTTCGACGATAAGTACCTGGTAACTATCTGGAAAGCACCTGCAACCATGGAATTGATCGAGAAAGTTAAAATGGTTTTCGATGGTCCTAACCCTATTTATGCCGAATACATTTCACGTAAAACCGAAGTAATCAAGAAAATATATTATTCGCAATACAACGATTACAACAGCTTTAGATTGCCTTTGCGAATTACCGAAATAAGCTATCCGCAACCGGGCGATTCAACCATTAAGCGCACCATTTTTTCCGATGTACAATTATCGGCAACACCCAACAGCGATTTCTTCAATTTTAAAATTCCCGAAAATGCCGAACCCATTAAAAAGAAATAACTTGCTTAGCATTGCCCTGTTTGCGCTAATGCTTATCCCGCTTTCAAATGTTATGGCACAGGATAGCATTGCTACTATTAAAGCCGACCTTGAACTAATCGACCGAAAAAAATGCCAACACCTTCACCATAAACACAAAAAGCCATTTATTTACGCAAAGCAACCTGTTCGGTTTAAAACACACAACCCCTTGTCGCTACTTTACGGAGGGCTGCTTTTTATTTACCAAAACACCGTATCGCAACATTTTTCGGCCGACTGTTTGTACTCACCCAGTTGCTCCGAATTCAGCAAACTTGCCGTAAAAGAATACGGCTTTGTAAAAGGGGGCTTGCTATCGTTCGATCGCTTGAACCGTTGCACCAGGTTATCGGCTGTCGATCTAAAACCCTCAACCATCGACCCGCACACACATAGGTCAAGCGACCCCATATCGAAGTACAAATGAAAAAAATACTTTTTACCATATTCCTTCTTAATGCTTTGGTTGTAGGCGCCCAAAACACATTTGAAACAGCATTTATTGAACATTTGGTGAACAAAGGCGATTACCGCGAAGCAATTTACTTGGTCGATAAAAACAACTTAAAATTAAAAGGAGCACAAGCCGATTCGGTTTATTATTTCAAGGGATGGTCGCATTACTCAATGATGCAGCTCGAACAATCGGCAAAAGCATTGCAAAAGGTTTCGGAGCAATCGGTTTTTTATCACAAAGCAAGGTTCTTTGCAGCCTACAATACCATACACATGGGCAATTACGAGCAGGCAAATGCCATTTTGCAACAAACAAATTCCGAACAGCATTTGTACAAAAACCTTCGCACTTACCAGCAATCGGGAATTGGGCTGCTGAATAAAGACTACACTGCTGCCGAAAAATACCTTGCTGCAACCGACAGCACTTTATCGCCACTTTACGAACCACTTAAAAACCTAAAACTGATAAAAACCGAATTGCAACAGCACAAAGCCAAATCGCCCGTACTGGCAGGCTTAATGTCGGCAATTTTACCCGGTTCGGGCAAATTTTATGTGGGCAAAAAAGGCCAGGCCATTTCAACTTTTATAGGTACTGTGGGGCTTGGGCTCATTACTTGGGAAAATTACCGCAAACTTGGGTTGGCAAATGTAAAAACCATATTTTTTGGGTCGGTGTTTGCCGCCAACTATGTTTCAAATATTTACGGATCGGCTGTTGCCGCTAAAGTTGAAGAAAATGACTATCAAAATGTTATGCAAAACCAAATTCTTTTTAACCTGCATATTCCTTTGCGCAATATTTTCGAATAGCAGAGCTTCGGTACAAACCGCCGACAGCTTATTCGAGGCAGGAAAATACTTTCAGGCAGCCATTGAATACGAATACCTGATTTTT
>JAFGAF010000532.1 GCA_016933815.1 Prolixibacteraceae bacterium | reverse complement strand
TTCAACTCGAAAGCATTGTTGTAAATGCCTCCGTACGATTTTACAACAGCCGAATCGATTGTTAATACGTAACTTGTTGCTTCTTTCACTTCAAAATCGATGTGAAATTTCCGCTTCGACATGGGCTTAATCGTAAAATCAACATCGTCGAAAGTTGAGTCGGTAACTGCTTGTTTAAGGCTGAGCCATTGACTGTCGGGCAAGGTTATTGGTAACGGAGCCAATATTTGAAGTTGGCTGTTTAAATCGAAAGTAGCGGTTACATTTCCGGCAAAGTCAAAAAAGATTTCTTCGGAAACAACATCATCATTTTTTTGACCAGCTTTTCGGGGAGCAGCATATGCCAGTTTCAAAGTATCGGTTTTTGCAACAAAATTGTTGAGTGTATCGGTTACGGTATAATCAAGTTTCAACAATATTGTATCGGCTTGAATCACCAAACTATCTATTAACCAAATCAATATCGAATCGTTGTTTTCACTAATTTCCTTGTATATTTTTTTGTCAAAGTCGTCAACATTTAAACATTCGTATTTAAACGAATCGCTAAGCTGTTCGTTAAAGGCAAGGCTAATGCGGTCTTTTTCTTCGCGGCGGGCATAAATCAAGTTTTGATTGAAGGTTTTTTCGAGAAAAAGAAAAGCAAAAACAGCAGGAGGAAAAAAACTGGTCGCACCGGAAATGTTAATACTGGTATCGCCTTGTTCGTTGATCATAGTATCGACACTTGGTACAAATGTAGCCGATGGACTTAACAAACTGTCGAAAAATGCAATTTGCTCGTTTTGCCTTGAAAAAAAGAGGTTTTTGTCGCCATCGACCAGACCAAATAAACTATAGTCACCACCGGCCAAATTATCGAACATAAAATACCCTTTTGCATCGGTTTGTGCAATGTAATCGGGTTTAGTGCCGGTAAAAAGTGTGTCGGAGCTGTTTACATACAACGTTGCTAAAGCATTCTCAATCGGTTCGTGGTTAAACGCATCAAGCAAATAGCCTTCAATTCTGAGGGTATCAATTTCATTATAAGTTGAAAAAAGCATCCTGTAACCTTCAAGTTTATTGCCTTCTTTGTAATCCTTAATCAGGTCTTTAAAATCGACAGAGTAAGTACGGTTTTCGGCCAATGTTTCGTTAAATTTTATACTAATGCTTTTACCCTTTATTTTAACAGTTGGTTTTTCTGACAAGGGTGGCGAAACAATCAATTTCGATTCTAGGTTATCGGCAACAACGTATTCATCGAACGACAAAACAATTTCATTACCGGTGTATGCAGTTTGAAAGTTTTGAGGAATGCTTTCGGTAATTAGCGGAGGTATTGAATCGCGCGGTCCGCCCTGTGGCCCAACCCCTGGATTTGCACACGAATGGGCACCCCAAATATACACAGCAAGCATACACAAAAAAATCGATTGCTTTCCTAAAATCCTAAAAATGTATAACAGGTTTCTCTTCATTTTAAAAAGTTTACCAAAAGCCGTCGAAAGCCGGTATTTGTTCTTGTTGATTATTTATTGGGTTTGTATCGAAACAATCAACATCGACACTCAAATTCTCGGGCCTTTCAAACTCGAAATGGTCGTTATAATTTAAAGTTGAATCGGCAAAAACCTTTTTAAAGAATCGGCCGAAAACCGGCAAAGCGGTGTTTGATCCTTGCCCCAAGCTTATGGTATTGAACCTGATGCTTCGGTAGTTGGCACCCGTCCACGTACCAGCCACCAGTTCAGGCGTATAACCAACAAACCAGCCATCGCTTTGATCTTGTGTGGTTCCGGTTTTTCCGGCAAAGGGAACTGCAAAACCTCCATAATCTTTAAATACTTCGTATTTCGAAACCAAGCGTAAGCCGGTACCTTCACGAACCACATTTTGCAATAAGTTGGTCATAAGGTATGCAGTTTGTTCATCTATTGCATCGTGCCTGCGAGGCGAGAAACTGGCCAAAAGGTTACCGTTTTTATCTTCAATGCGGGTAACAACAATAGGGCTTGTATAAACGCCTTTGTTGGCAAATACGCCATAGGCAGCCACCATTTCATACAAGGTAATTTCGGCAGTTCCCAAAAACATCGAAGGTACTGCCGGCACATCGCTGTAAACACCCATGCGTTGCATCACGCCTTTCATCGACTCAGGATTGTAACGTTTCATAACCCACGCCGAAATTTGGTTAACAGAGTTGGAAAGCCCCCATCGAAGTGTTACCATTTTGCCGTCGTAATCGGTTTTCGACGAGTTTTTTGCTGTCCAGGTTGTACCATCGTCGAGTATAAAAGTTTGTTCAACATTGGGCACTTGCTGGCAGGGCGAAAGGCCGTTCTGCATGGCCAAAGTGTACAAAAATGGTTTACATGTTGAACCCACCTGACGTTTGTATGTTGATGAACGCACCATATCGATTTCGGTAAAACCATAAGCCGAACCGCCAACCCAAGCCCTAACGGCACCCGAGGCAGGTTCCATGGCCATAAACGATGAACTGAGGTGCTTCAGGTAGTATTTAATAGAATCGAGCGGGCTCATAATGGTATCTTTGTAGCCATCCCAAGTGTAAACAATTATGGTGTCGGGCGTAGCAAAAGCTTTTTTAATTTGCTCCTCGGTAAGTCCCTGTTGCTTAAGTGCCTTATAACGGTGACTTTGTCTTACACGAGCATTGATAATATTATTGGCTTCATCGGTGCTTATATCGTTCGAGAAAGGAGGATTGCGCAAAGTTCGAACTTGTGCATCGAGCTGTGGCTGTATCAGTTTCAGGTGATCTTCAACAGCCTGTTCGGCATATTGCTGCATCCGGTAATTGATGGTGGTATAAATTTTTAACCCGTCTTTGTATAAATCATAGGGCTCGCCATCGGGTTTAATGTTTTTGTTGCACCAACCATAAAGCGGATCGTTGTACCATGCCAACGAATCTTCGAGATAACGTTGTTGCGACAATGCTGAACTACCGTAGTTCTCTCGCAAAGGTTTTGAAGCAATCATTGTACGCTCGAGGTATTTTCTGAAATAGGGTGCCATACCGCTCTTCAATTCACTGCGGTTGAAATCAATATCGAGCGGAAGCGTTTTTATCGAATCGAATTGCGCACGGTTAATGTACCTATTTTTAAGCATTTGCGCCAAAACAACATTGCGGCGTGTAAGTGCCCGATCTTCGAAACGAACAGGGTTGTACAAAAACGGGTTTTTGAGCATGCCAACCAACAAAGCTGCCTGATGCATCTGCAATGAATCGAGCGAAGAGTTGAAATAAGTTTGGGCTGCAACTTTTACACCAAAAGCACCATGAATGAATTCAAACTTATTCAAATACATGGTAATAATTTCTTCTTTTGTATAACTGCGCTCAAGTTTAACCGCAATAACCCATTCCCTGAATTTTCGCACTAAAAACTTTATGCCCGAATTATCCTCCCTTGGGAATAGCAATTTCGACAATTGTTGCGATATTGTACTTCCGCCACCCGAGCTTAAATCACGGGTAATTACACCTTTAAACACCCTGAACAAGCCCCTGATATCGATGCCCGAATGTTTGTAGAAACGTTCGTCCTCGGTAGCAACCAAAGCGCTTACCAGGTAAGGTTCCAAATCGGGGTACTGAGCCAAAGTTCGGTTTTCGCTTTTGTAGTATTTACCTAACAACTTACCATCGGATGTAATTATTTCGGTTGCAACCAGGTTTTTCGGGTTCTCGAGCTCATCAAACGATGGCATGAATCCAAGCTTTCCGGCCGATATGAGCCAAAAGAAAATGATAGCCAAAAAGACTGAGAATAAAGTCAGTCCCCACATAATCTTTAAGTATATTCCAAATTTGTTGCTCTTAGCTTCCATTACTGAAATTTTGTACAAAGATAAAAATATAACACCTTGTTCGAAGTAAATAAAGTTTTTCGCCTATAAAATCGAAAGCTACTAAACTTGCTATCAGAACTGTTATAGTATTTATATTATTGTATATTTGTGCCCTGAAATAAAAAAAATATAACATTGCAGATAAAAAAATTTTGATCTTACTTTTTGAATTTCTTTAATTTGCAAAATATTTCGAACCACTTACGCGTATTAAACAGTGGTTAAAACACAAGTTCATTGATTTGAATTGATTTTTTTATTGATTGTAAAACATTGGAAAAGTAATATATGATAGAAAATCTGGTTATTGTTGAGTCGCCTGCAAAAGCTAAAACTATTGAAAAATTTCTTGGCAAAGATTTTTTGGTTAAATCGAGCTTCGGGCACATCCGCGATTTGGATAAAAAAGAATTTGGCGTTGACATTTCAAATAATTTCGAGCCTAACTACATAATTTCCTCCGACAAAAAGAGTGTTGTTAAAGAACTTAAAAGTTTGGCCAAAGATGCCAAAACCGTATGGTTAGCATCTGATGAGGACCGCGAAGGGGAAGCCATCGCCTGGCACCTAAAAGAAACATTAGGCCTCGACGACGAGAAAACCAAACGAATTGTTTTTCACGAAATTACCAAAAACGCCATTCTTGAAGCCATTCAAAAACCCCGAAAAATTAATAAACACCTTGTTGATGCACAACAAGCACGCCGTGTGCTCGACCGTTTGGTAGGTTTTGAAGTGTCGCCGGTATTGTGGAAAAAAGTAAAACCTCAACTATCGGCAGGCAGGGTACAATCGGTTGCTGTAAGATTAATTGTTGAACGCGAACGCGAAATACATAACTTTACAGCTACATCGGCTTTTAGGGTAAACGCAGTTTTCGCTGTTGAAACCGATAAAGGTACAGCCCAAATAAAAGCAGAACTCAACAAACGTTTCGACACAAAAGACGAAGCAAAAGCATTTATTGAAAAATGCAAGTTGGCTCAATACAAAGTTAGCGATGTAGTTACCCGCCCCTTAAAACGCAGCCCAGCACCGCCTTTCACCACATCAACATTACAACAAGAGGCTAGTCGCAAATTAGGCTTTTCGGTTTCGCAAACCATGAGCGTTGCCCAAAGACTTTACGAAGCAGGTAAAATAACCTACATGCGTACCGACTCGGTTAATCTGTCGGCACTGGCTATCAATACTGCCAAAGCAAAAATATCTGAAGCCTTTGGCGCTAATTATTCAAAAACACGCCAATTCAAAACCTCGTCGAAAGGAGCACAAGAAGCACACGAAGCCATCAGGCCAACCTACATCGAAAACGAAACAGTAAGCGGCACCAAGCAAGAACAACGACTTTACGAATTAATATGGAAAAGGTCGATAGCTTCGCAAATGAGCGATGCCGAACTTGAAAAAACAACCGTTAACATTGCCATTTCGAACAGTAGCGAAAAATTTGTGGCCACTGGCGAAGTAATTGTTTTCGACGGTTTTCTGAAAGTTTACATCGAATCAACCGACGACGAAGAAGAAACTAAAAACGGCGAAGCACTTCTGCCTCCTGTAAAAGTAAACGACCAACTTACATCCGATCAAATAATTGCAGCACAACGCTTTACTCAAAAGCCGCCACGCTATACCGAGGCAAGTTTGGTGAAAAAACTCGAAGAACAAGGTATTGGCCGCCCATCAACATATGCACCTATTATTACAACCATTCAAAACAGGGGTTATGTTGTAAAAGAAGACCGTGCAGGGCAAGAACGCGAGTTTACAACCATAACGTTGAAAAACAATAAAATAAACGAAGCAGTTAAAACAGAAACCTTTGGCAACGAAAAATCGAAACTGTTTCCAACCGATATCGGCATGGTGGTAACCGACTTTTTGATGAAACATTTCGATTCCATTATGGACTTCAACTTTACTGCCACCGTTGAGGAGCAATTCGATATTATTGCCGAAGGAAAAGGCAAATGGAACAACATGATCGGCACTTTTTACGAGCCCTTTCACGAGCAAGTTGAAAAGACCCTTCAAGTTTCGGAAAAAGCAAATGGCGAACGTATTTTAGGAACCGACCCCGTTAGTGGCAAACAGGTTTCGGTAAAAATTGGCCGCTTTGGGCCATTGGTTCAGCTTGGCGAAACCTCCGATTCCGATGAAGACGAAAAACCAAAATTTGCCAGTTTACAACAGGGCATGCACATCGAAACCATTACCATCGAAGAAGCACTCGAACTGTTTAAATTGCCACGCGAACTAGGCATATACGAAGACAAAACTGTAACAGTTGCCGTTGGCCGCTTTGGCCCTTACGTAAGGCACAACAACAAATTCGTTTCGCTCGCTAAAACCGACGACCCGCTTTCGGTATCGCTCGAAAGAGCAATTGAATTAATTGAAGCCAAACGCGAGAAAGACCGCAACTCAACGATAAAAACCTTCGACGAAGAACCCGAGTTAAAAGTATTAAACGGACGCTGGGGCCCATACATTTCATACAAAAAGAAAAATTATAAATTGCCTAAAGGTACCGAAGCCGAAAAGCTTGAATTGGCCGACTGTATGAAAATTATCGAAGAAGGCGGAACGCCCAAAAAGGCAACTCGTAAAAAGAAATAGTTGTTAATTACTTGCTGGCTAAATGGAAAAGGGAAAACTGGCAGAAGTACTAAATTTTTTCGATCAGGTTGAGCTTAACCAGTTCAATAATGTTTCGTATATCAACAACGATTATTCGTTGGGAAAAAATATTGCCATTAATTCCCCCACCAATCCAATTGCCGAAAACGCCCGTTTCGACATCGTTTTTTTTGCAGTTAACAACAATTTAAATACCGACCCGAACAACAAGCCACAATTAAACAGCATACGCGAAGAACTTTACCGGCTTAGCAAGTTCTCGTCGGGGGTACGTATTGCCGATTTAGGCAACCTGCGCACAGGACAAAACATGAACGAATGCCTGTTCGCTTTGCAGGAAGTATGTAATTTATTGCTCCATCAACAAACAACAATAATTGTAATCGGAGGCGATCAACTGCTGTCATTAGGCACTTTTCGCAGCTTAAAGGAATACGAAAACAACATCAATTTGGCACACATCGATTCGCACATCGACCTTGCTGTTTCAAACGAAACGGCCAGCGAAAGCGATTACCTTAACCACCTTATTGAAAACGAAGCTGCCAACTTATACAACATTACCTGTATGGCTTATCAATCGTATTTCACCTCCGGAAAGCAGTTGAAAATTCTTGGCGAAAACTATTTCGACCATTACCGTTTGGGAGTTCTACGTAACGATTTAAGCTTGGCCGAACCGGTTTTACGCGATGCCGATGTTGCAAGTTTCGACATTTCGGCCTTGCGTATGACCGACGCACCTGCACAATCGGATGGTTCACCCAATGGACTTTATGCCGACGAAGCCTGCCAGCTAACGCGTTATGCAGGGTTAAGCAACAGGTTAAAAATTTTTGGCATATACAACATCGAGCCAAAACTTGATATAAACAAGCAAACCGCCAAGCTGGCCGCACAAATGCTATGGTATTTTATTGAAGGTTTTATGCACCGAAAAAACGACGAACCAAATAAAACATCAGATAATTGCACAAAATATGAGGTACAAATAGACGAAATTGATTTTCCTATCGTTTTCTATAAAAATGAACAAACCAATCGTTGGTGGATCGAAGTTAGCGCCATAAATATCGATAAAACGGTTAACGAGAAGCTATTGGTAGCCTCAACCGAAGCCGATTATCACATGGCCTGCCAAGGCGAAATACCCGATCGGTGGTGGATAAATTTTAAGAAAATGAAATAAACAGTTGCAATCGTGTGCATTTATAAAATATAATATCTTATTTTTGTTCACGATGCAACCTTTTTAGATAAAGGTGAAAGAGCTTGTATGAAAAAAAAGATTTCTTTTTTTATTTTATTTATATTGGTTATTTTAGCAGCTAAAGCACAACAAGAGCCCACATTTAGCAATTATATGTTTTTAAAACCATATATTAACGCAGGGTTTACTGGTGCCGAAAAAACCATCAATGCCAGCATAGTAAACAGTAACATGTTTGTTGGCATGGGCGAAGGGAGGCCTACAACTTCTGTTTTTGGAGTTGAAGCACCATTTGAAATGTTTGGAACGCGAAACGGTATTGGCCTCTTTATAATGAGCGATGAATTAGGTTTTCAAAGGAATGTAAATGTCAATTTAAGTTATGCCCACCACCACAAATTGCGAGGAGGCAACCTTAGCGGTGGTATTTCGGTTGGTATTATGAATTACAACATTGTTACCCCCGAATGGATAGTCGTTGATACAGAGAACGATGAATACATCCCGAATGAAGAAATGTCGCAAGTAAACGTTGGCATAAACGTAGGTGCTTTTTACGAAACTAGCGATTATTCGATCGGATTATCGGCAACAAACTTAAATTTACCAAAAGTTATTTACGCAAATACTAGTACTTTAGAAACAAATTTTTATTTTTACCAGCCCAACGTATATTTAATGGGGGCATACAATATAGCGTTACCCGATCCGTTATTTGACTTACAACCTACATTTTTGTTAAGTACCGACTTGGCAGCATACGAATTTAAGCTGAATGCTACAATGTTTTACAACAAAAAATACCGTTGGGGTTTGGGAATTAAGATTGATCAATATAAATTAGCAGCTTTAACAGTTCTTGCAGGAATGGAACTGATGAGTGGTTTGGATATTGGTTATGCAATGAATATAAACAATGCACTTATAATGGGAGGTGCCACTTCGCACGAAGTGTTGGTTACCTACTCGTTTAATTTAGAAGGGAAAAGAGACCAAAAATACAAAAGTATAAGATACCTATAGGATTAGAATATTATTGCTATGAAAAATTATAAATTAATCATTGCACTGTTGGTCATCACAATGATCGCAAGTTGCACCCAATCGGGAGAAAGCGGCGAATTGATCGGTGCTGCAAGCTCAAGGGGAACTTGGTTTGAGCCTGTACCTTACGGTATGACCTTCGTAAGAAGAGGATCGTTAAGGATTGGCCCCAGCGATGAAGACCCAACCGGACAGTTAACGCCTACACGAACCATCTCGATTGATGCCTTTTGGATGGACGATACTGAAGTAACAAACAACGAATATCGTCAGTTTACCAACTGGGTGAGGGACTCTATTGCCCGCCACTTGCTATACAACAGCTCTAATCCGAATGCTCAGTATTATGGCCGACTCGACATCGACGGCAATTATATGGGCTTAAACTGGGATGAAAAAATCGACTGGGCCGATACGCTCAGCCTCGAACCGCTGTTCATTCCTGTTCACGAAAGATTTTTTGGAGCACGCGAAGTCGATGCCCGAAAAATGTTTTTCGATTATGCCTGGATCGACTACCAAAAAGCAGCCCAACGCCGCAACAGCTACAACTACGAAACACAAAGTTATGGCGGTGGAATTACCGACCGTTCCGACTTTATTGTTCGCAACAGCGTAAATATTTACCCCGACACCCTTGTGTGGATTCGCGACTTTACCTATTCATACAACGAACCTTGGACCAGTAAATACTACTGGCACCCCGGCTTCGACGATTATCCGGTTGTAGGGGTAACATGGGAACAAGCCAACGCTTTTAGCCATTGGCGTACCAAAATGCAAAACGAATACTTCTCGAGTATTGGCGATGCTACAGTGCAGGATTATCGTTTACCAACCGAGTCGGAATGGGAATATGCTTCGCGTGGGGGTCTGCAAAACTCAATGTACCCTTGGGGTGGTTATTACTCGCGCAATCAACTTGGCGAATTTATGGCCAACTACAAACCCATGCGTGGTAACTATGTCGAAGATGGCGGTTTAGCAACCATGAAAGTTGCCGAATACCCACCTAACGACTACGGCCTCTACGACATGGCCGGCAACGTTGCCGAATGGACAAGCACTGCTTATGACGACCTTTCGATGGCCTTGGTTAGCGAACTCAACCCCGACTTTAAATACAACGCCAAACCCGACGACCCGCCGGCATTAAAACGAAAAGTTATCAGAGGTGGATCGTGGAAAGATGTAGGCTACTACATTCAGGTTTCGACCCGCATATACGAATATCAGGATACCGCAACTTCGTTTATCGGCTTCAGGTGTGTTCGTTCTTCATTTGGTAATAATTTTTAACAATAAAAAAACAAGAACATGAATATTGGGGATTTTTTGCATTCGAAACGTTGGAAGCTCATGCAAAACTATATTTATAGTTGGGGAGCTTCGGTAGTGTTGATTGGAGCACTTTTTAAACTGGAACACTTACCCGGAGCCAGCGTTTTTCTTGGCGTAGGTTTATCAATCGAAGCCATCATTTTCTTTGTTTCGGCTTTTGAGCCTATGATGGAATT
>JAFGAF010000531.1 GCA_016933815.1 Prolixibacteraceae bacterium | reverse complement strand
GCTTTTCAAAACGGAATTTTATATTCAAAATAACCTATTTTTTATACCTTTACACAAACTCATGAAAAATTGCCGCCTATGTACCGAAAAACTTTTTCAGTATTTTTGGTTTTATTTTTAAGTATAGTGCTTGAAGCACAACAGCCGAGCCTTACATTTACTCCGCACTGGTTGCCACAGGCACAATTTGCAGGTTATTATATGGCGCTCGAAAAAGGTTTTTACCAAAGCGAAGGTATCGATGTGAAAATAGTACATCCATCGGCATCGGTCAATGCAATTCAGAGCTTAAACGAAGGCAATTCCGATATCATTTCATTGTTCATGATTACCGCAATATCGGCCAAAAATAAGGGCGTCGATTTGCTTAATATCGCTCAACTCTCACAAAATTCGGCATTAATGTTCGTAAGCAAAAAGGAAAGTGGAATTGAAAAACTCTCCGATTTGAACAAAAAAGCTATCGGCGTTTGGCAAAGCGGTTTCGACGAGGTTGGCAAAGCGCTTATCACATCTAACAATTATTCAGTTGAGTGGGTTCCTATTCTTTCAACCATTAATATGTTTATGGTTGATGGTATCGATGCCCTTACAGTAATGTGGTACAACGAATATTATCAGATAATTAACGCTGGTATCGATTCTTGCGAATTGAATACTTTCTTTTTCTCCGATTATGGTTACAATATTCCCGAAGATGGTTTGTACTGCCTCAATACAACTTTCAATGAACGTGGTGCCGATCTCGAAAAATTTGTAAAAGCTACTTTTGAAGGGTGGAAATATGTTGCAGATAATTTCGACGAAACAATTGATGTTGTGTTGCGAATAATGAAAGAAAACCATGTTCCAACAAATAGGGTACACCAGCAGTGGATGTTGCATAAGGTATTGGAGCTAATGGATGTGGGAAACAAAAATGTTGCTGTTGGCGAGTTGGCCGAAACCGATTTCTATAAAACACAGTCAATATTGGTCGAAGGCGGATATGTGAAAAATAAAATCAATTTTACCGATTTTCATCAATCAATAATTAAAAAACCATAAGCACATGGAGTTGAATATCAATAAATCGTTGGCATCGCGCATTGTATTTTATGTGCTTGTGTTTTGTGTGGCATTGTTCCTTATTTCGCTTGGGGCATTTTATTTCTTTTCGAAAAACCAACTCGAAAAAATGGCATATAACAACTCACAGGCTGTTGCCAATCAGTTGGTGTTTAAAACCGAACAGGTATTGTTGCCCATAACAAAAATTGCCAATAACTATCAGTCAATCATCGAGCATTCAACTTTAAATGCAGATTCAATTTATGCCATAACACGTAGGATTGTTGCCAATAACAGCGAAATTATTGGCAGTGCCATTGCCTTTGAACCGAATTTTTTTAAACAAAAAGGCAAGTATTTTTCACCATACACTTACCGCGAAAACGATACACTTAAAACCATTCAGTTGGGTAACCCCAATTACGAATATTTTGTGATGGATTGGTACCAAATACCCATGAGGCTTGGCAAAGCGTATTGGTCCGAACCGTATTTCGATACAGGTGGCGGTAACGCCTTGATGACAACTTATTCGGTTCCGTTCAATGCAATAGTCGATGGGCAAGTAGTGCCGGCAGGGGTAATTACTATGGATTTGGAGCTCGATTGGTTTACTGAAATCATTTCCGAAGTGAAGATTCTTGAAAGCGGTTATGCTTCGGTATTGTCGCGTAACGGTACTTTCATAACCCATCCGAATAAAGAATGGATCATGAACGAAAGTATTTTTAGTGTTGCCGAGGAGCTGAACAACCCACAGTTGCGCGAAATTGGTCGCGACATGCAACAAGGCAAAACCGCTTTTGTGGTTAGTACCTTAAATGGTGTCGATAGGATTATGTATTACACACCATTGCCTTCGAGCAATTGGATGCTGGCTGTGTTGTTTCCTAAATCGGAAATGTACCTACCTTTGCGTACGATCTCAATAATTTTAATCATACTGATTGTTGTTGGATTGGGTGTGTTATCTGTTTCGGTTGAGCGAATTGTTTCTGAGCAACTTCGGCCCTTGTCTAAATTTGCAAAATCGGCGCGCGAGGTGGCAACAGGTAATTTTGATGCTGCTTTGCCCGAAATTACCACCGACGATGAAATGAAAGACCTTCACGATTCGTTTGCACACATGCAAAGCGACCTTAAAAATTACATTTCGAATTTAAAAGATACTACTTCGGCCAAAGAAAAGATTGAAAGCGAGTTGCGCATTGCCCGCGAAATACAAATGGGCATGATCCCCAAAATTTTCCCTCCGTTCCCTAATCTGTCGCAAATCGATTTGTTTGCCATGCTCGAACCGGCCAAAGAAGTTGGTGGCGATTTGTACGACTTTTTCATGATCGACGATAATCACCTGTGTTTTGCCATTGGCGATGTTTCGGGCAAAGGTGTACCTGCTTCGTTGTTTATGGCTGTAACCCGCACTTTGCTCCGCTCAGTTGCGCCTAACCAAACGTCGCCTGCTTATATTGTCGATAAGCTGAACCAAGCACTCTCGTCGGGAAACGATTCAAACATGTTTGTAACCTTCTTTATAGGAATAATCAATACCGATACGGGTATTGTAAAATATACAAACGCAGGGCACAACCCGCCGGTATGGATCAGTGCAGGCGGTAAGGTTGAGTTTTTACCTGTGACCAAAGATATTCCCATTGGACTTTTCGACGATTTTCAGTATCAGGAAAGAGAAATGGTGCTGAAGCCCAAAGACAAACTTTACCTTTACACCGATGGGGTAACCGAAGCTGAAAATGCCAGCGAAACGCTCTATTCCGAAAAGAAACTGATCAATTGTTTGTCGATTTATTTGCGCTCGCATCCGCGTGAGCTTATTCAGCAAGTTGCTATGGATGTGGCTGTTCATGTGGGCGATTTTCCTCAATCCGACGATTTAACCATGTTAAGCATCATTTACAATGGAGATAAAGCATAAACACCTATCGGTTGAAAATAAAATTGAAGAGTTGCCTGCTTTGACTGCTATGCTCGAACAACTGGCCGACGAATGGGACTTAAACCCGGGCTTGGCCATGAATTTAAATCTGGTGATTGAAGAGGCAATTACCAACGTTGTATTTTATGCTTACGACGATAAATTGCCACACCTTATCGATATCGATTTTGAACTCGATGGGAACGAACTTGTCATTGTAATTAGCGACGATGGCACGCCATTCGACCCAACCAAAAAAACCGATCCCGATATTTCGCTTAGTGTTGATGACAGGCAAGTTGGTGGGTTAGGGATTTTCCTAATCCGAAAAATTATGGATAAGGTTAGCTATCGACGTGAAAACAAAAAGAACATACTAACACTTGTAAAAACATTATAATCAGAATAGTTATGGATATTAAAAATGAAAAGGTTGGCGATTTTGTGGTAGTCAGGATTGACGGGCGAATTGATACAACCAATTATACCGAATTTGAAAAAATTATTGCCGAAGTGATTGATGGTGGCGAAAAAAATCTTGTGCTCGATTGCAAAAACCTCAATTATATAAGCAGCTCGGGTTTGCGTGTATTCCTTATCACCCAAAAGCGGCTCATGGGGGCTGGCGGTAAGTTGCATTTGTGCACTATGCAGCCATCAATTAAGGAAATATTCGATATTTCGGGATTTTCGACAATTTTCAAAATTTACGATAGCGAGGCCGAGGCCTTAAGCAATTAACTTTTTTCAATTATGAACAACCTCCAAATCGTTCAGGAAGAACAGGAAAACGAACTGGTGCTAACTTGTTCGGGCCGGCTCGATGCTAACAGTGCAACGCAATTGAACGACCATGTTGACCGTTTGTTGCGCGATGGTGTTTACCAAATCGGGTTGAAGCTCGATGGGGTAGAGTACCTTAGCTCTGCAGGGATTCGTTCGTTGGTTAATCAGCATAAAAACCTGAAAACCGTAAACGGGTGTTTTTATATAATTTCGATGTCGGAAAATGTACGGCAAGTGCTCACCATGGTGGGCATGGCCGATATGTTGGCGAAAGCTCCGCTTAGTAAAACTGAGCAGCGCAAACCCGATCAGCTCGATGGTTTGCATCAGGAGCACGGCTTTAACTTTTTGGTTTCGAAAATTGATGAGAAAAATACCAGTAACCTCGAATTGTATGGTAAGCCCGAACTCGTTCTTACTTCGGGATTTACATCATCAAATGCCCGTGTTGTTGAGGCAAATCTGAAACATTTTGGATTGGGGCTTGGTGCAATCGACAACAATTTTGAGTCGGCACAAAATCGTTTTGGCGAATTTGTAATGATGGGCAAAAACATTGCTTACCTGCCTTCCGACGGGTCGCGCAAACCCGACTACATGTACAGCAGTGGTCAGTTGGTTGCAACTATTTGCGAACTGTACGGTCTGCATTTCGATGCTAATTTTTCGCATGCAATACGCTTCGAATCGGAAACAACAAAATCAACCATTGGCTTAAGTGTTTTAACCGAAACCCTTTCCGATATGTTGCAACTCGATGCTTATGTAATGGTAATGTTGGCCGAAAGCGGTGGTTTGATTGGAACATCGCTCAATAAAGCTCCGGTTGGTGGTGAAAAACTTTTTACCTTTCCCGAAATAAAGAATACAGTGAATTTTACCACCGAACCGGTTCATCATAAAAAATTGCTTGTGTCGGTGGGGGTATTTGCAAAAAAGCCGAGTAACGGCCTCGAACGTTTTACCCGAAAACTCGATCCCGAAAAGCAGGCACAAGGGCATTTTCATGCTGCTGTTTTTCCCTTTATGCCCATGAAAAAAACCGACATCGATTTATGTGAAACAATCGATTACTTGTTCAATTATTCCGAATTGAACGATATCATGCACTTAACAAACGATAAACGCGAAATATCGGGGCTGGGCGAGAGTCAGTTCTCTCATGGCTTTTGTTGGCTTAGTCCTTTTACAATTTAAACTAGCACAAAAAAAGAAATAAAAATGTCGTTACTGATCGGATCGTTAATAATTGGCCTAATATTGTCGCTGTTGGCATTGGGCATTTTTATCAGTTTCAGGATATTCAATTTTGCTGATATAACAGCCGAAGGTTCTTTTACCTTTGGAGCAGCAACAGCTGCTGCATTAATTGTTGCAGGTGTAAATCCGCTGTTGGCCAGTGCTGTGGCCTTTTTGGCCGGAATGCTGGCAGGTGCTTTAACCGGTATTATTCATACACGTTTTAAAATAAACCCTTTGTTGTCGGGTATTTTGGTTATGACTGCTCTGTACTCGGTTAACTTACACGTTATGGGGCGCAGCAACATTCCAATGCTTAGCGAAACAACCGTTTTTACCTGGATAGAGAACTTTGCAATCAAAATTTCGGGAGCAGGTGCCCGTACCAATTTCATCGGATGGGAAATTGCATCGAAAGACCTTTGGGTATTGTTGTTTTGTTTGGTGGCAATTGTATCGTTTTGCATCGTTTTGTGGTGGTTTTTCAAAACAAATATTGGAACGGCCATGCGTGCAACCGGCGACAACGACCAAATGATTAGGGCCCTTGGAGTAAATACTAAAGCGATGATCATTTTTGGTGTTGCACTTTCGAACGGATTTGTTGCACTTTCGGGGGCAATGCTTGCACAATATCAGGGGTTTGCCGATGTGCAAATGGGTATTGGCATGATGGTTTGGGGCTTGGCCAGTGTTATTATTGGCGAGGCAATTATTAACGACAATAGTTTGGCAATGGTGATTTTTGGAGCTGTAATCGGCTCGTTGCTGTTCAGGCTTTTGGTAGCCATAGCACTCCGATGGGGCTTGAATCCTAACGACTTGAAAATAATAACAGCAGTGTTTGTGTTCATCGCGCTGGTATTACCGGGTGTTTTGAAAAATAAACGTACTACAATTATTAAAAAGAACAGCCATGCTTAAAATTGAAAATATTTGCAAAACATTCAACCCTGGTACCCCTAACGAAGTACAGGCCCTGCGAGGCGTCGATTTAACTATCGATGAGGGGAGTTTTGTTTGTGTGCTCGGAACAAACGGATCGGGTAAATCGACCACACTTAACGCGGTGGCAGGCACTTTTTTGGTTGACCAAGGAAATATTCTGCTCGATGGAGTTGACATTACCCGCTGGAGCGAAAACAAAAGGGCACGCTACATTGGCAGGGTTTTTCAGAATCCGTTTAGCGGTACGGCTCCAAATATGACCATACAGGAAAATATGGCCCTTGCTTTTAAACGCGGTCAAAAACGTGGTTTGGGCTGGGGTTTGCCCAAATCGCTTACCAATAGTTTTAAACAATTGGTAAAACCTTTGAATATGGGACTCGAAGACCGGCTCGACAACCCTATTGGTAAACTATCGGGCGGACAGCGGCAGGCGCTTACATTGCTTATGGCCACGGCGCTTAAGCCCAAACTGCTTCTGCTCGACGAGCATACTGCTGCCCTCGACCCCAAAACAGCTGCAAAAGTAATTGACCTCACACAGCAGGTAATTTCCCGCGATCAGCTTACAACGCTCATGGTGACCCACTCGATGCAGCAAGCCGTTAACTTGGGCGACCGTATTGTGATGATGCACCAAGGTAGGGTTGCCTACGATTTTAAAGGTGATGATAAAAAGCGCCTGAAAGTAAACGATTTATTGGCACTGTTCGATGAGCT
>JAFGAF010000530.1 GCA_016933815.1 Prolixibacteraceae bacterium | reverse complement strand
CCGTAAAGAAAAACTGAAGGTACGTCAACCGCTGGCCAAAATTATGGTGCCAATTCTCAATCCAAAATTTAAAGAGCAGCTTGAAGCAGTCGAGAACATTATTCTTTCGGAAGTAAACGTGAAAGAATTGGAATATCTGACCGATACCACAGGCGTTATCAAGAAAAAGATAAAAGCAAACTTTAAATCGTTGGGGCCAAAATACAGCAAACTGATGAAACCCATTTCGGCAGCTATTGCTCAAATGGATCAGGCTGCCATATCCGAAATAGAAACAAAAGGATCGTATTCAATAAGCATTAATAGCGAAACGATTACCTTATTGCCTGAAGATGTTGAAATACTGTCGGAAGACATACCCGGTTGGCTGGTTGCCAGCGAAGGAGCAATTACCATCGCCTTGGATATTAATGTAAGCGAAGAGCTTAAGTTTGAAGGCATTGCTCGCGAGTTGGTAAACCGTATTCAGAATATACGTAAGGAAAGCGATTTTGATGTAACAGATAAAATTAAAGTAAGCCTTTTAAAACACGATTTGCTGAACGCCGCAGTACAAACCCACAGCGATTATATCTGCAATCAAACACTCACCAATAAGCTGTTACTTGTTGATGAAGTTAATACTGAAATTGCTCGCCAAATAGATATCGATGAGATTGTTACACAAATAGTGGTGCAAAAGGTTTAATAAACAAAAGCTAAAGCAAACAGATAATGGTTTTTTTTGTTACATTTGGTGAATTTCAAAAAAAATAGCAACTCAAAACCTAATGATATGAGCGAAAAAACAAGATATTCGGACTCAGAACTGCAAGAATTCAAAGAAATAATTTTGCAGAAACTGGAAAAAGCTCAGCGTGATTACGACATTTTTAAAAGCTCGATCATGCACAGCGACGACAACGATACACAGGATACATCGCCTACATTCAAAATATTGGAAGAAGGTGCAGCTACCCTGTCAAAAGATGAAGCAAGCAAATTGGCTCAACGACAATTAAAATTCATTCAGCATTTGCAATCGGCTTTGGTGCGTATCGAGAACAAAACATACGGCATTTGCCGCGAAACCGGCAAGCTGATTTCAAAAGAACGTTTGCGTGCTGTTCCGCATGCAACTCTTTCGATTGATGCCAAAAATATGCAGCGATAATTTTTATAACACAATATCGTTTTACAATTGGGAGCCAACAACTCTCAATTGTTTTTTAAGCTAAATATATGACAAAAAAACACTTGGCATTTCTGGTTATTATTTTAATCCTGGTTGCCGATCAGCTTCTGAAAATTTGGGTTAAAACCGATTTCTACCTGGGCGAATCGAGGCCTGTTTTTGGCAATTGGTTTATTCTTCACTTTGTTGAAAACAGGGGCATGGCCTTTGGTGTTGAATTTGCAGGGCGTTTTGGAAAAGTTTTGCTAACCTTATTCAGGCTTGTTGCTGCATCGGCAATAATGTGGTACTTGTTAAAGCTTATCAAAAAAGGAATACCCACCGGTTTGGTTATTTGTATTGCCTTAATCTTTGCCGGAGCTGTGGGCAACATCATCGACAGTGCTATTTATGGAATGATTTTTAGCGACAGCTACGGGCGTGTTGCCGAATTTATGCCCGCAGGAGGCGGATATGAGACATTTCTGCATGGTTCGGTAGTTGATATGTTTTATTTCCCTTTAATTGATACAACCCTGCCAAATTGGTGGCCTGTAAACCCCGGCCAAAGGTTTATCTTTTTCAGGCCGGTATTTAACATTGCCGATTCGTCGATTACAGTAGGCATTTCAATTATTTTACTTTTTTACCGAAAAATTTTTAACGAACTCGAAACATCGAAAAGTTCCGAAAATGAAAAATAATTTCACGAAATAAAAAATTTGCTTGTGTATTTGGCAGCAATTCACTAAAATTGCACTCCGAAAAACAACAGGGTATTTTACCCTTATTTGAAATAAGAATTTAGGGCCTATAGCTCAGTTGGTTAGAGCACCTGACTCATAATCAGGGGGTCGCAGGATCATGCCCTGCTGGGCCCACATAATAAAAGAGGGAGATGATTTTAAATTGTCTTCCTCTTTTTGTTTTTACCGGGATGATATTATAGGTTTAATTGCATTTGTTTATATTTGATTGTTTTTTTACATATTGCTAGCATTCTATATAATATGAAACGATTATTTATATTAAGTGTTTTTGTTGCCTTTTCATGTTTTACGGGCTCATTTGCACAGCAATTGGCCTTTCCCGGAGCAGAAGGATTTGGTGCTTACACAAAAGGGGGGCGAGGAGGTAAGGTGTTGTATGTTACAAATTTAAACAACGATGGCCCCGGGAGTTTGCGATATGCCATTGAACAAACCGGCCCACGTACAGTAGTTTTTGCTGTTTCAGGAGTTATCGATCTCACAGAAAGATTACTTATTGATAACCCATACATTACCATTGCAGGACAAACAGCCCCGGGCGATGGAATATGTTTAAGAGGTGAAACCTTTAGGATTGAAGCCGATGAGGTAATTGTTCGTTATTTGCGTGTGCGTTT
>JAFGAF010000529.1 GCA_016933815.1 Prolixibacteraceae bacterium | reverse complement strand
GATGCCGGTAAAAAGGTGATTTTTGTAAATTGCTCGGGCTCGGCCATTGCTTTAGAACCCGAAACACAAACGTGCGATGCCATTTTACAAGCCTGGTATGCCGGCGAACAAGGTGGCTTAGCTGTTGCCGATGTGTTGTTTGGCGATTACAACCCAGGTGGTAAACTTCCAATTTCATTCTACAAAAACTCCGACAAGTTGGGCGATTTCGAAGATTACTCCATGACAGATCGCACTTATCGTTACACAACCGATTACTTGTTCCCATTCGGTTTTGGATTGAGCTATACAACTTTCGAAATAGGCGATGCAACAATCAATAAAACAAGCATTAAAGCCGACGAAAGTGTGCAGCTGAGCATTCCTGTAAAAAATACAGGCAAACGTGACGGAACCGAAATTGTACAGGTTTACATCCGTAAGGTGAACGATGTGGAAGGTCCATTGAAAACCCTGCGTGGATTTCAACGCCTTGAGCTGGCTGCCGGAAAATCGCAAACAGCCTCCATTGAGCTTACACCTTCGTCGTTTGAATTTTACGATTGGAGCCAACGACAAATGGCTGTTACACCCGGTGAATACGACGTGCTCTACGGAAGCAGTTCCGATGCTAAAGATTTAAATATGCTAAAAGTAACCATTCAATAAAATCATTAAATCAATTTCTTATGAAGAAAACACTCATTTGCCTTGCTGTACTGATGTTTGCCGGGTTTGTTTTTCAAAAAACATTGTCAGCCCAAGAGGCCGTTTCGTCCGAAAAAGCAACTGTACGTGTTGTTGAAGATGGCGGTACGGGAGATTACTCGGCTATTATGTACACCGATAACTCGTTGGAAACCCACACTGTTTTTCGTCCGAAAGACCTAAAATCCTTTGGAAAAAAAGCCAAGTTGCCAATTATAGCCTGGGGAAACGGAGCTTGTGCCAATTCGCCTTGGGAACACATCAATTTCCTGTCGGAAGTTGCTTCGCATGGATTTTTAGTGATCGCTATTGGCCCTATGCCCCAAGAAGGGGAGCGTGGTGGTGGCCGTTCAACTTCATCGCAATTGATTGATGCAATTGATTGGGCTATAGCTCAAAACAACGACAAATCGAGTGATTTTTACGGGAAAATTGACATTACAAAAATTGCAGTAAGCGGCATGTCGTGCGGCGGTTTGCAAACCCTCGAAACAGCTCCCGATCCACGGGTAACTACCGCAGTAATTTGT
>JAFGAF010000528.1 GCA_016933815.1 Prolixibacteraceae bacterium | reverse complement strand
GCAATGAATTCGGTTTATACGCTCGAGATGAATGTTAAAGGTGGTTTCTGAAATAATTAAGCCATAATTCTGTCAATTTCGGCTTTAATTTCTTTCCACATGTTATTGTCCATGCGCGCACCGTAAACCTTAATTACATTACCGGCTACAATTGAGGCAATGCGTCCGCAGGTACCCAGGTCGTAATTGCAGGTTAGGCCATATAAAAACCCTGCTGCGTAAAGGTCGCCTGCGCCGGTGGTATCGATGCAGGTTTCGCCAAAAACACCAATGCAAAATTCGTCATCGACATTGCAAATAAGCGAACCGTTTTTGCCGGTTTTTACCACGGCAATATCGCAATATTCAAGCAAAGCGTGAACGGCATCCTGCGCTTCGAGGCCGGTAAAAGCGCGTGCTTCGTCTTCGTTGGCAAAAATGATATCAACATGTTCTTTGATTATTTCTTTCAAGAACTCGCGGTTTTCTTCAACTACATTATAGCTGGCCAGATCGAGCGCAGTGGTTAAACCTGCCTTGCGGGCCATTTCAACCGATTTGCGAACCAGTTCGTGGTTTTGTACCAAATAGCCTTCAACATAAGCATAATCGTAGCCCCTAAAAAGGTCAATGGTAATTTCGTCGGGGTTAAGTTCAACTGCAGCGCCTAAATAGGTTGCAAAAGTTCGTTCCGAGTCGGGTGTAACCAAAGCCATGGCAACACCGGTAGGCGTTTCCGACTTAAACAACTGAGGCTTTACGCCTACAGCTTCTAAACCGTCGCTGTAACTTTGCCCAAGTTTGTCGTTGCCTACTTTTCCAATAAATGCCGTTTCGACACCCAAATTGGCCAAACCATCGATGGTGTTGGCTACAGAACCTCCGGGTACCCAGTTGCGTTCCATGTTGGCTGTTTGCGAGTTTATATGGTCTGAAGTGGCTGAGTCGACTAAAATCATGCTGCCTTTGGGCAGATTGTTGTTTGTTAAAACATCGTTGTTGGGTAGTTTTACCACAATGTCCATCAGGGCATTACCTATGCCAATAATACTTTTTTTCGATTGCATAATATTCTATTCCTAAAAAATTGAGTTCACAAAAGTAGTAAATTGAGTTAACTAAAGCCTGTTGTTTAGCATGATGTAAGCGTTAAAAAAATGCAAAAAATTTTATCTCGCTTTCGCCAACAGCTTATTAATTTTGTATTTTATCAAGTATTCTGCGAGACTTTTTTAAACTTGGTTGGTATTCTTACTAAAAACCACAAAAGTGAAAAATAAAACTGACGAAAATTTAATAAGCGAGATTGCTTCGGGTAAATTAGATTACTCAAAGGAACTGTTTGATCGATACCACAAACAATTGCTCAATTATTTTTACAGAAGCACACGTAACTTGCACGACAGCAAAGACCTTACGCAGGAGGTGTTCATTAAAGTTTTGAAGTATGCGCATACATTCAAAAATGGAACATCGTTCAAGCATTGGCTTTTTAAGATTGCCAAAAACCTTCTGAAAACTTACTATACCACCAAAAGTAAAAATCGGAAAGGTATCGAAATTGCTGAGCTTAATATTAGTGATGAAGCAAATAGTGTTTGCCCGGCAAACGAAGATGAAACTTTGTTCTGTGCTATTTCAAAACTGCCCGATGAGTATCGGGAACTTATTATTCTGAGTCGTTTTTCGAGGTTTAAATATTCCGAGATTGCTGAGATGTTCCAAACCACCGAAGCTTCGATCAAAAACAAGCTTTACAGGGCTTTGATGAAATTACGTGAAATATATTTTGAATCGATAAAAGAACAATAGCTATGAACTGCAACGAAATAAAAATCAGAATGATCGATTACATCGATGATCATAATCGATTATCTAATAATGAAATAACTAAAATTGAAAACCATTTGAAAAGCTGTGTTGCTTGTAAAAATGAATTCAATCAACTCAAAGAAATCAACTCAAAGTTGGAACAATTCAATTTTATAGATGAAACCAATGAATTGCGTGAATCATTTTTAGAAAAGCTGGAAAATGAGAAAAATAAGAAGAAACGGAAAACAATAACCCTTAAACTAAATCGAACCATTTTAAATTTGGCTGCGAGTGTTTTGTTATTGGTCGCCGGCTCGTTTTTGGGTTATTTTGTAGCCCAAAAAGGAAAAGTTACAAAACTCGAAAACGAGATTCTCAGCATTAAGCATTCCTATACCTCATCGGTTTTAAACATGCAAACCTCGAGCATCAGATTAAAAGCCATCAGCTTTGTTGAAGAAGGCATGAGCCTTAATACCGAATTAATACAAGTACTTGGTAATATATTAAATAACGATGAAAATGTTAATGTTCGTTTAGCTGCAGCAAATGCATTGTTCAAAAACAATCATAATAACGAAGTAAATGCATTATTAATCGAATCGTTGAAAACCCAGAGCGAACCTTTGGTGCAAATTGCATTGATTGAATTTTTGGTTAAAAACCACGAAAAACAAGCGGTGCAAAATCTGAGAATTTTAATTGAACAGGATGGTACCAACAGCATTGTGAAGCAACATGCCAACAATGGATTGAGCACACTCTTGTAAATTGATTGTTTAACTTTAATAGAATGAAAAAATGAAAACAATACAACTTATTTTAGGGCTAATGATTATTTCAACATTTTTGAAAGCACAAGTTTTCGAAATGGACATCGCAAATATTAAAAAGGTTGAAATACACGATATTTATGGTGAGCTTATAATCGACGGAAGAAACAACAAACAGATAACTGTAAAACTGGTGGGTGAAAATGAAATTTGTAGTGGTATTAAGAATCATCAGCCTGCTGAATACAAAGCCGATAATACGCAGCTTGGTTTAAACATAAGTGTAATTGGCGATGTGTTGAATGTTTGTGTTTCAAGTGAGCAGGCACAGTTCAATAACTACAGAATTCAACTGCCTAAAAATGTAAACGTTATAGTTAAAAATAAGTTTGCATCGTTTGTTAATCGGAATACCGATGAGCATAAATCTCATGTGCGCGATTTGCAGGTTAAAGGAATGAAGAGTGAAATAGATATCAATGTTTTTGCTTCGAACCTGATATTGACCAACATAAAAGGGCCTTTGCTCGCATCGGTTTATATGGGAAAGTGTAATGCATCGTTCGAAAGGTTTAATAAGGAAAATCCATCGGCCATTACAGTAATGGAAGGCGATATTTTAGTAAACTTTGAATATTCGGCAAATGCACATGTTGTTTTAAAATCGGGTAAGGGCGAAATAAAAACAAACTTTCCTTTCCGAAAAGCTACAATTACAAACAACAATCAAACTTTCACAAAGAAGAACTTTGCTGCTAAAACATCGAAAAAGAACAAATATAGCTTGATTGAGGGTGATATAAACAAAGGTGGAAACCAGATTACAATTAGCAGTTTGAACGGGAAAGTTGAATTTTATCAGTATGGTAACCCGGTATATTTGCCCCCGGTAATGGTTGCTCCTTAATTCATAACAAACAACACTATTCGTTAAGCATTTTTAAAAAATCAATCACCCTGTCGGGCCAGGTAGCCAAATGGCCTTTGCCAATAGCTAAGCCGAAGCCATGTCCGCCATAAGTATAAATGTGCATTTCGGCTTTTATGCCTTTTTCAACCAAAGCCTCATAATATACTAATGAATTTTTTGCAGGCACTGCTTTGTCGTCGCTCGAATGAATAAGTATTGCCGGAGGTGTTTGTTCTGTTACTTGTTTTTCGCTCGAGAAATATTCCATCAATTGGGCATCTTCGCCCACCAAAGCTTTGCGTGAGCCTTGATGTTGAAAATCGCCTGTAAAGGTAATTACCGGGTAAATGAGCAGCGAAAAGTCGGGGCGGCACGAGAGACGTTCAACCGGGTCGGTAGCCTGGGGGTTTCCATAATCGAAATGAGTACTTAGCGACGATGCCAGATGTCCGCCGGCCGAGAAACCCATAATTCCAACTTTATTTGGGTCGATGTTCCATTTTTCGGCGTTTAACCTTACCAGCCGCATGGCACGTTGGGCGTCTGTTAAGGGAACTACATGCGCATCGGATAGATTGTTGCTTACCGGCAAGCGGTACTTAAGCACGAAGGCGGCAATGCCTTTTGAATTGAAAAATTTGGCCACATCTTCGCCCTCGTAATCGTAGGCCAAACGTTGATAGCCACCGCCCGGGCATATCACAACAGCCTGACCTGTCGCATATTTTCGTGAAGGCAGAAAAACCGCAATATCGGGAACTTGTACATTGGCAATGCGAACAATATCGGTACTGTCGCGTATTTCAGCTTCGGTGCTTGGTCCCGAATTGGGTATTTGCCCGTTGGGATAGAGCTTAAGCACTGAATTTTGCCCCCATGTGTTTATAAACAAAAATGCTCCCAAAAGAAGTAATGTTGTCTTTGCTTTCATTTTTAAAGGTTTTTGTTGAAAGTAAATATACTTAAACTTGTTAAAAAAACCGATCGCTAATAGCTTCAATCATTGAAACAAAAACGTTTGTTTTAAACCATTGCAAACCGTAAAGCAGGTAAAGTATGCACAAACCGAGCAAAAAAGCAAGAAATGAACCCAGTTTACGTCCGCCGAGTTTTTTACCGGCTTTCAAAAATTTGTCGCTGATTTTAGTTGCCCATTTATCGAGGTATTTAAAAAGAGGGTAGTATATAAGCAAAACAACGGCCATGCCAATCCATGTGAAAATGTGTGGTGCATACTGCCACCGGTACGAAAGCATATAATTATCAATCCAAATGGTGAGCAGGTTGGCAAACAAAATGCCTAATATTAGCACCATAAACTTAAAGAAATTGCGGAAATTCATTGTTCAAAATTTTAGTAGTAAAGCTTCATTTCATTTTTCTTATAGTTGATTATTGCCTGGTGTTTTACTAAAAAATCGCTGCCAATAAGTCCAACAATTTGTTCGTCGGAGAATTTGCGGTAAAGCTCGTTAATAAATTTCAGGTCGATAAGTGCAACCGGCTCATTGAACAATTGTAACGAGCCAATGCTAAGTGAGTGAAGCGTTCCTGCCATTGTTTCGATGTTTCCCTCACCAATTCCGGCCGATTGAATTTCGGTGTTGTTCATTTCAACTGGCGCAAAGTGGGTTTTTAAATTAATATCGAAAACAGTTTTCGATGCGCCTGTGTCGATTACCCATTTGCCCCAGTTATTGCCCGACAATTGAGTGTTGAGCAAAATATGGTAGTTTTGATCTTCGAGTTCGATCAATTCCAACGGAACTGTAGTTATTTTTTTACGTGCCATATTTGCCACGAATATAAAAAAAACGACGCCCTAAAGCGCCTGTTACAATTAAATAACCATAAAAATTAAAAAAAGGGGCCATCCCAACCTCTCGAAACAGCCCCATGAGTTGAGAAAATATATCTGGTAATCCTGCGAGGTTTTACTTTTTTTGTTCCAAACCAATATTCAGTTCGTGAACTTCGTTGGTTTGAACAAGTATTGGAGCTGTTTCAACTTCGTTATACGAAATCATTTCAACAACAAGTTTGTAGCTTCCGGGCACAACATCCAAAAATTTAAAATTTCCTTCAAAATCGGAATAAATCAATTTGTCGGAGCCTTCAATTTTAAGTGCAACGCCAACAAGCTCTTCGCCGGTGGTTTTATCGCACACTTTACCGCTTAAAATGCTGGTTTGTATTATTACCGGTTGCTCAATTTCTTTTTCCTGATTGTTTTTGGCTGCAAGTGTTCCACATACAAGCAAACCTATTAATGCAATAACAATTGTTCTCATTTTCTATTGATTATATTGATACCGCAAAAATAGGTGCTATATATTAACTAAACATTAGTGCTAATTTATAAATGCTTTATGGTAATGTTACCAAAATGCACGGGTGTTAAATATTGATCATTTTAATGTTAAG
>JAFGAF010000527.1 GCA_016933815.1 Prolixibacteraceae bacterium | reverse complement strand
TTTAAAACCGTTAAGCAGATGGATATCAGAGTTGAAAACTTGACCAAACGTTATGGTTTGCAAAAAGCGGTCGATAACTTGTCGTTCGAAGTGAAAACAGGCGAGATATTGGGCTTTTTGGGACCAAACGGAGCAGGTAAAACTACTACAATGAAAATTATTACCTGCTATTTAGGCGCCGAATCAGGCGATGTTAAAGTGGGTGGCATTTCGGTGAACGATTCGCCCGAAGAGGTGAAAAAACACATCGGTTATTTGCCCGAGCACAATCCCTTGTATTACGAAATGCCGGTAATTGATTACCTCAGGTTTGTTGCGCAATTGCAAGGTGTTGCTCCCGATAAAGTGAACGAACGTATTATTGAAATGATCAACACTTGTGGGTTAAAAGGTGAGCAGCACAAGAAAATACGCGAGCTTTCGAAAGGGTACAAGCAGCGGGTAGGGCTGGCCCAAGCACTTATTCACGACCCGTCGGTGCTTATTCTCGATGAGCCAACCACAGGCCTCGATCCCAACCAGATCATCGAAATTCGTGAGCTGATCAAAAAAATAGGGCGCGAAAAAACCGTTATTCTTAGTTCGCACATCCTTGCCGAGGTGGAAGCCACTTGCGATCGCATAATGATCATCAACAATGGAAAAATTGTGGCCGACGGTACTTCTGAGCAATTGCGCAAACAAGCACAGGGCGACGAGCTGCTGCGTGTTGCCATCGAAGGCGGCTCGCGCGATGAGGTGTTTACTGCTTTGCAGGCTCTTCCTTCAACGTCGCTGGTCGATTTTGCTTCCGAAACACAAACCATATTCGAACTGCAAAGCAAGCCCAACGTGCGTTCGGCCAAAGCCATTTTCGATTTGTGTGCCTCAAAAGGCTGGTACATTGGTGAGTTAACACCTATCGAAACCAAGCTCGAAGATGTTTTCCGCGAAGTTACTGCTAAATAAAAATCAAAAAAGAATAGAAAATGAAAGCAATATGGACAGTTGCCCGCCGAGAATTGAATTCGTTCTTCGACTCGTTGCTGGCATATATAATGATAGTGGCCTTTTTGGGCTTCAGCGGCTTCTTTACCTGGATAAAAGGTGCCGATATTTTTTACGTAAACCAAGCCAGTTTGCAATCGTTTTTTGGCATTGCTTACTGGACCCTTTTCTTCTTTATTCCGGCTTTAACAATGCGGCTAATTGCCGAAGAACGTAAAACAGGAACCATCGAAATGCTGCTCACAAAACCTATTTCGGAATGGGACATTGTGGCCGGTAAATTCCTTTCAACACTTTTGTTGATTGTGGTTGCGCTGGTACTCACTTTGCCCTATTACATTACCATTTCGACACTGGGCGATATCGACCATGGCGCTGTTTGGTTGGGCTATTTGGGCTTAATTTTGATGAGTGCTGCTTACATAAGTATTGGTATTTTTACCAGCAGCCTTACCAATAACCAAATTGTGGCATTCTTGCTCGCTTTGTTTATTGGTATTTTCTTTCACATCATTTTCGATGTCGTTTCATCAAGTTTAACATCGGTATCGGGCGGAGTGTTTTATTACCTCAGCATGAGCAATCACTTTGAATCAATCAGCCGTGGGGTGCTCGACTCGAAGGACCTGGTGTATTTCTGCTCAATCATCTTTTTGGGTTTGTTTGGCGCCCAAATGGTTTTGGTTAAACGTAAATAGAAAAACAACGAAGTTATGAAGAATAAAAATTACTTGATATACATATTGTTGCTGGTAGGAATAGTGATCTTGCTAAACATTTTATCGAGCCGCTATTTCTTACGTGCCGATTTTACGGCCGATAATCGCTACACTTTAAGCAAAGCAACTAAAGATATTGTTCGTTCTATTGATGAGCCGGTTACGGTTACAGCTTATTTTACCAACGATTTACCTCCTGCTGTTAAGCAAATTCGTACCGAGTTTAAAGAGTTGTTGATTGAATACGCCAACCTTTCGAAAGGAAATTTGGTGTACGAATTTGTTTCGCCCAACGACGATCAACAGCTCGAACAGGAATTGGCACAAAAAGGCATTGCACCGCGCATGCTTAATGTGAGAGAGAAAGATCAATCGGTTCAAAAAACGGTTTACTTGTCGGCTGTGGTTCAATATGCCGATAAAGAAGAAGTATTGCCATTGATATTGCCGGGTGCGGCCATGGAATACGACCTTTCAACTGCTATCAAAAAATTGGTGGTTGACGATAAACCCTTAATCGGTTTCATTCAAGGCCATGGAGAGCCGTCGCTTAATGAGTTCATGCAGGCTTTACAATCGTTGCAGGTGCTTTATAATGTCGAAAGCGTTGAATTGTCGGACACCGTTCAGTTGGAAAAGTACGAAGCATTGGCCTTAATTGCTCCTACTGATTCCATTCCCGATGAACATTTTTACTACATCGATAATTTTGTTAACAACGGCGGAAATGTTTTCGTGGCCATTAACAGGGTCGAAGGCGATTTGAATACCTCGATGGGCAGCGAGATTACAACCGGATTGGAAACATGGCTGGCCAACAAAGGTATTACTGTCGAAAATCAGTTTGTAATCGATAATTCGTGCAGCAATGTTAGCGTTGTTCAGCAGCAAGGGCCTTTCAGGTTCCAAACACAGGTGCGCTTTCCTTATTTGCCAATCATAACAGGTTTTGCCGATCACCCCATCAGTAAAGGGCTCGAAAGTTTGGTTCTCATGTTTGGCAGCCCGGTTGCTTTTAACGGCGATACAACTGTTACTGCAACACCTTTGGCCTTTACATCGAAAATGTCGGGTACGGCAGCGGCGCCGCTTTATTTCAATATTCAACGGCAATGGACCAAAAACGATTTTACCCGCTCTGAAATACCTGTTGCCTATGCATTTGAAGGCAAGCTGGGGCAAAATTCGAACAGCCGCATGGTGGTTGTTGGCGATGGCAATTTTGCAGTGAACGGTAGCGGACAGCAAGCCCAACAGCTCAACCCCGACAACGTAAACCTGATGGTGAACGCCATCGACTGGCTGGCCGACGATACCGGGTTGATTGCCCTGCGCACAAAAGGAATAACCAATCGCCCGCTCGAACAAATCGAAGACGGAAAGAAAAACTTCCTGAAGTACATGAACTTCCTTTTGCCGGTATTGCTGATTATTATTTATGGCATAATCCGCGATCAACGTAACCGTACTTTGCGCTACAAGCGAATGCAGGATAATTTTGTAAAATAAAAAACCGTAAACCATGAGAAAATCAATCAATAATAAATGGCTGCTCGTTGTTTTTGTTGTGCTGCTTGCTTTGGTGGTGGTGCAGTTTTCAAAACCCGACGGGCACAAAGAACGCTCGTTCGATAAGGAACTGGTTAATTTCACTGGCGACGAAATTGCTAAAATTGTGTTGTTCCCTAAAAAGTTGAATGGCGAAAGCATTGCGATAAAAAAAGAGACCGGTGTTTGGCAAATTGAAGCCGAAGGGAAAACCCACAAGGCCGGGCAAAACACCATCGATGGTATGCTCAGCAGCTTAAGCAATTTAAAAACCCTCAGTTTGGCAGGCAACTCGAAAGACCGTTGGGATAGTTTTGAAGTAAGCGATTCGTTGGCCACACGTGTTCAGCTTTTCAATCAAAAAAGCAAAAAGGTGGCCGATGTGTACATTGGTAAATTTAAGTTTTCGCAACCGCGCAACATGAGTACTTATGTGCGCCTCGAAGGGAAAAAAGAAACATACCGTGTTGATGGCTTTTTGAGCAGTACTTTTAACCGAGGGGTGAGCGATTTGCGCGACAAAACCATTACTGCCGACCAGCTTGCCAATTGGACACAGCTTATATTTGATTACCCTACCGACTCGTCGTTTGTGCTTGAAAAACAAGATGGGCAGTGGATGCTTGATGGGGTACTGGCCAACCAGAACGAAGTAAGCTCTTATATTAATTCAGTAAAGAACCAAAGCGGTAATACCTTGGTTGATGAGCCTGTTTTATCAGGTACGCCATTATTTCGTTTAACCATTAACCGTGAAAATTTAGCACCAATAACGCTTAAAGTTCATGAGAGCGCTGTGGAAAGACTTTTATCAAGCTCCGAAAACGAAGGGGTAGC
>JAFGAF010000526.1 GCA_016933815.1 Prolixibacteraceae bacterium | reverse complement strand
TATTTCACTAAGGACTTACCCTATAATGAAATAGCTGATATGCTTAACGTACCGATGGGAACAGTCAAAGGAATGATTAACCGTTCAAGGGCAATGTTACAAGAGGCACTAAGCGGTGATTATAAACAGAAAGCGGTCAATGTTCATAAAACCGAAGTACTGGAAGAGGCTTAAAAAACAAAGTGGGCAATGTCCAAAAAATATTGCCCACTTTTTGTAACCTTTTTAATTAAGAAACGTATACTAAGTATAAACATTAAAATCAAATATCATGGCAACACAGACAAGACCTTTGTACGAAATTGCAGCAGAAATCAGAAAAGATTGGCGTGCAACTTCAAAAAACGGTAAGATTTATTTCGGTGCTGTTCCTTACATTAATGCAATGTCCAGTCTTAACAGCATCAATGACAGATACATCATGGACTCTGCAAAAGAAATTGTTTTACGTTTCCTGTCCAATGCTGGCACGTGGCGTGGCGAAACTGCCAAGAGGGTTAAGGCAGAACTGAAAAAAATGGCTGGTATTTAATAATCCGGGCAATGTCCAAATGAACTAAGGGGTACAAGTACCCCTTTTTTTATTTAAAATAGTTTGTACAAAATGAAACCTTTTTAATTAAAAACCGTATACTTAATTAGTAATCAAAACAAACAACAATGAACGCAATTAATGAAGTTATCAATTTCGAAGAGATTGTAAAGTCTTGCAGGGTGTTTAATCCTAATGAAACCATGTTACAACTTAGAATGCAACCCATGAAATTTATGTGTTGGGGCGCAACCAAGTTTACTGTTGACAATATGCGCAACCCTAAAATGCTTCGCTTTTATGTTAGTGGTATGAAGCACAAAGGACACGTTTATATTTTTCTTAATGGCATGGACTTGTATGACGTGTATATCACAACCACAAAAGGCACTATCATTGACAAATCGGACGATATGGGTTTGTACTTCGACCAGTTAACAGATTGGATTGATAACCGGATTGAGAAAACCGAAAGACACGCATGGTAAAAAACCTGGGGGTTTTTAATTAAAAAAAGGTTGCGCAAAACGTAACCTTTTTTTGTTTCTTGCGTATACTATATTAGTAATCAATATCACAACACAATGAATGCAACAACGTTAATTAAGACCTTAATCATTATTGAACCAAGTACAACTAAATTAGAAACAGCAACCAATGTACTGAATGAGTTGTACCGGATTAAAAAAATGAAAGGAATGCCGTTTCTTGTTATTCGTAGGGCAATCAAAATGCAAGAAAACATAGTAAAAAACTTAAAATCAAAATAATGAATAAACAGGAAACATTAAACAACAAACTGGTCAACCATGAAAGCGTGGTTGACCACGTTATTGGTTTCTATATTGAAGTGGGTAACCAATTTAG
>JAFGAF010000525.1 GCA_016933815.1 Prolixibacteraceae bacterium | reverse complement strand
CCCAAAATGATATTGGTTTCAACACCTGTTACATTTTTTAAGTCGGTTTTAAAATAACCAAGTACACGGTTAATACCCTGATAATCGTCGGTACACATAACCAAAGTTGGTAGCTGACCGTTTTCGGCCAAAGGAAACGCGTCGGCCGACTTTTGGTAGGTAATGTAGTCGAGTTTGTTGTTTTGGGTTAGAATATTTTCGCGGGGCTGCTTAGTGGAGCAAGCCGTTAAAAATACGCCAACAGAAAAACAGAAAAAAACGAGGCTGATTGCCTTTCTGATAGTTGTAGTTGATGCCATATTCTATGTATTTACGTTAAAATGCAAGTTGATCGGAAATATACTAAAAAAAAGAAAAACGACCGACATTTATTTAGCATAAACACCGGCCGTTTCATTTTATGAAAGACAATTATTCAGTATAACCTTCGTTTTGCGGCACGCCTGTCAAATCGACAAATGTTCGCGGTAACGGATATCTAGTATGGTAATCCTGTATATTTTTACCTGCTGCGGGGTTATTGGCTTTTACCCTTTCAACCAGCAAGCCCAAGCGTTTAAGCATTTCCCAACGATGACCTTCGTGGCCTAATTCACGTGCTTGTTCGTCAAGAATAATATCTTGCGAAAGTGAGGTAAATTCGGAAACACCTGCACGTTTTCTCAACTCATTGATAAATCCAAGAGCTTTTGTTTCGTTTCCATTGCGCCAAAAAGCTTCGGCTGCAATCAAATAAGCCTCCGACAAACGATAAACCGGAATATTACGGAAACCTTCGGCGTCGCCTAATTGTTTGCCAAGCACGTCGGAATCTTCGCGAAACTTATCGGTGGTTGGCAACACTGCATCAACTCCAAAGCCGGCAGCACCACCTACATTCTCGGGAGTTACCCTATCGCCAATTTGCACTGAAATACCATCAGTACGGCTATCGATTCCGGCCTGATCGTCGTAATACCAATACCGCATATGCCAGGCTTCGAGCCGCTGATCGTCTTCCTCGAATAAAGACCAGTAATAATCACTGGGCACAATACGTGACCAAGCACGACCACCTTGTTCAAAAGTACGGGCAACACCTTCAACCCTGTCGTAAAGCGGGTACCACTGATGGGTAAAACGTTGCGGGTGACTTTTGTCGTTAAACGAGAATTGCCACGAAAATATAATTTCATTGTTCTCTTGATTGTCGATAGCAAATATG
>JAFGAF010000524.1 GCA_016933815.1 Prolixibacteraceae bacterium | reverse complement strand
TCCGGCGTTACAATATTTATCGTTCCTTACTGAACTAAAAAAATTACCCTTCAACAATTTGTTCGAGTTTGATTCCACGTGAGCCTTTCACCAGAATAAACTTGTTATTCCAAATTGTGGGTTCAAGTGCTTGCATTAAAGCCTCTACGTTTTTGAATTTTTGAAAATGCAAGGGCGACTGAGTTTTCTCAAAACAAGCACCTACAAGGTAAATCTCCGAAACTTCTTGTTCGGCAAGCATATCAACAATTTTTTGGTGTTCGGTTTCCGACTCGTGCCCTAGTTCAAGCATATCGCCAAGCACCATTGCCTTGTTTTCGCCTTTCATTTCAATAAAGTTACTGATTGAAGCCGCCATGCTCGACGGATTGGCATTGTAACAATCGAGCAAAAAGGTTGCATCGCCTTTTTGAAATATTTGCGATCGCTTGTTTTGTGGTACATATTGCCCAATGGCTTTTTGAATTTGGAGTGGGTCAACGCCAAAATGGAGGCCAATTCGAGCTGCGGCCAGCACATTCTCGAAATTATAGGCGCCGGTTAAATTGGTTTTTAGGTACAGCCAACCTTTTGCAAAAAGTGCTCTTGTCAATAAAAATCGATCGTTATTTACTACCTCGCCTACCAAATCGGCTTTCTCGCCACCTGTAGCATAGCTAAGCACATCGACACCCTGTGGCAGAAGTTCGCGCAAATTTTGGTTCGAAAGATTTATAAAAATTCCCTTACCATCGTTTTGAGTTAAATATCGATACATTTCGGTTTTGGTTTGCTTCACCCCTTCGAACGAGCCAAAGCCTTCGATATGCGCCTTTCCAACGTTAGTAATCAATCCAAAATCGGGTTGCGCTATACGGCACAAAAAATCGATTTCGCCCATGTGGTTGGCTCCCATTTCAACAACTGCAATTTGGTGTTCGGGTTTTATATCCAAAAGCGTTAAGGGAACGCCTATATGGTTGTTCAGATTCCCCTGGGTAGATAGAACATTGAATTTCTGCTTAAGCACAGCTGTTATAAGCTCTTTCGAAGTAGTTTTTCCATTTGAACCGGTAATGGCCAGCACCGGTATGCTTAACTGTTTACGGTGGTAATTGGCAAGTTGCTGAAGTGCTTCAAGCGCATTATCAACAAAAAAGCATCCTTCGTGCCCCGAAAGATCGGCCCTGTCAACCACAGCACAATTGGCACCTTGAGCCAATGCTTGCAGAGCAAAATCGTTTGCATCGAAACGTTCGCCTTTCAGTGCAAAAAACAAGCCCCCTTGCGCGGCCAAACGACTGTCGGTAAATACCTTTCCCCATTTAAGGTAAAGCTCGTACAATGCTTCGATATTTTTCATAGCAGGTAAATTAAAAAATCCTGCCGGTGAGCAGGATTTTGTATTTTTGTTCTATTTAGAAGCTGTTTTCTGCGGAGGCCCCAAACGGGTCATTGCACAACGGAAACCAAGATCGGATTTAGCTTCACGCTCATCGAGGTAACGGCGCGAACCTGGGTTCAACCAGTAAGCACGGTCTTTCCACGAACCACCTTTATAAACCCTGAGCCTGTCGGTAATTACCGAGCTGATTACACCAGCATTTTCGTCTTGTTGAATATACATTAACGATGTGGTATTGTTGTAATTGGCCCTGTTTTCGGG
>JAFGAF010000523.1 GCA_016933815.1 Prolixibacteraceae bacterium | reverse complement strand
CATTTTGCAATTTCCAGCAAATTAGAAAAATGATTTATTTTAACAAAGAATGATTTTGGCAGAATATTTGTGTAAGCACTTTCATTAAAATTGAAAGCCATGAAAACACAAATACTTTTTACAGCCATTCTGTTATTTTTCATTTCAACGGCAAGCAGCGGAGCTGATTTTTTCAACTTCGACAGCTTGAAAAACAAAGAAGACCAATCGATCAGTGTTTTTCCCAACCCACTCACCGAAAAAGGGATCATCAAACTGCAACTCGAGGAAAACACCGATGTGTTGATCGAATTTTATGCCCTAACCGGCCAAAAGGCAAAACAGTTGAAATTGGAGAACCTCGAAAAAGGCACACAGCAAATCAACATCGAAACCACCGAACTAAAAGACGGGGTTTACATTTGCCGGGTTACCACCAACAAGTGGGTAAAAGGCAAGCGTGTGATTGTAAAGCAGCAGTAAGCTTTTGGATATTAAGCCAATAATTTACCTTAGAAATTGTGAATATTTTGTATTTTTGATTTGTTTAAAACAAATCGCATGAAAACTCAGGAAATCAAAATAGAATTGCCATCTGATATTTTTTTGGCACTCAACGAATCGGAAAATGAAATTGTGAAAAACATAAAAATATCGCTTGCTCTAAGGCTTTATTTTCTTCAAAAATTAACAATCGGGAAAGCAGCCCAATTTGCAGGTTTATCGCGCTACGAATTTGAAAATGTACTTGCTGAAAACAACATCCCCATATCAAACCTAACAATAACTGACGTAATTAACGATACACAAAAGCTTAAGTAAGACACGTCGGATGAAAAATGGTATTATTATAGCCGATGCCGGCCCAATCATTTCACTTGCTTTGGTAAATAAACTAGATATCCTTGAGCTACTTTTCGATGAAATAAAGATACCTAATGCTGTTTGGGAAGAAATCACAATCAATAATGACAAACCTTTTTATCAAACCATTTTCAAGTTCTTTAAAAACAAAACCCAAAAGATAAAACAATACAACAACCTTTCATTCTTAATGGATTATGGCGAATCAGAAGCATTAATCCTTTACAAAGAAATAAATGCCAACTTCTTATTAATAGATGATAAAAAAGCGCGTAATATTGCCGAAAGTTTAGATATTAAATGCATTGGCACAATTGGCTTGCTATCTACTGCTAAAAACAAACAGCTTATTGCCGAACTCAGACCAATTTTCATTCAATTTATTGAAAACAAGCGATTTTACTCTATTGAATTATTGAACACCATTCTTAAAAACAATAACGAAGACAGGATTTAATCAACATCATAATAACCAGGACAATGAGCATCGACATACAAACACTAAGGAACGACTTTCCGCTACTGCAAAAATTGGTTTACAACAAGCCCTATGTATATTTCGATAATGCGGCAACTGCCTACCGCCCGCTACAAGTACTGCAAGCCGAAGAACAAATTTACCGCGAGTTTAATGGCAACCCGCACCGTGGGGCACATTACATGAGCAATCAAACAACCATCGCCATCGAGGCGGTGCGCGACAAGGTTAAACAATTGATTAACACAGCCGAGCGCGAAGAAATCATATTCACCCGCAATGCAACCGAAAGCATCAACCTGATTGCATATTCGTTTGGCGAAGCGTTCATACACGAAGGCGACGAGGTGATTGTTTCAGAAATGGAACACCACGCCAACATTGTACCTTGGCAGTTGCTTTGCGAACGCAAAAAAGCAAAAATCAAGGTGCTTCCTTTCGACGACAACGGGCGCTTGATGATTGAAAAACTACCCGGCTTAATCAACAAAAACACTAAAATTGTTGCAGTTACCTTAATATCAAATGTGATGGGCGTGGTAAACCCTGTAAAAGAAGTCATCAACATTGCCCACAAGCAGAATGTTCCGGTACTGGTCGATGCAGCCCAAGCCATTCAACACCTTAAAGTTGACGTTCAGGAAATGGATTGCGATTTTCTGGTGTTTTCGGGACACAAAATGTACGGTCCAACCGGTGTTGGTGCGGTTTATGGCAAACGCAAATGGCTCGATCAGATGCCCCCTTTCCTTGGGGGTGGCGAAATGATAGAAACCGTAAAATTCGAAAAAACAACCTTCAATGTTCTGCCTTATAAATTTGAAGCCGGAACACCCAATTTTGCACAAATAATTGGCTTGGGAGCAGCCATCGACTACCTCAACAATATTGGTTTTGAAAACATTGCAGCTTACGAGCACCAACTGCTCGAATATGCATACGAACAATTCAAAACCATCGATGGCATCCGTTTCTTTGGTCAAACCGAACACCAATCGGGCGTAATTTCGTTTTTGGTGAAAAGCATCCATCCATACGACATGGGCATGTTTCTCGATAAAATGGGCTTTGCTGTGCGCACCGGGCAACACTGTGCCGAACCGGTTATGGATCATTTTGGCATTCAGGGCACCGTACGCGCATCGTTTGCAATTTACAATACAAAAGAAGAAATTGATTCCTTTGT
>JAFGAF010000522.1 GCA_016933815.1 Prolixibacteraceae bacterium | reverse complement strand
GCAGTATCGCCATCGGCATAAGTATACACATTGGCGAACACAATAGTTCCGGCAGGCAAACCCGATAACGAAACAGTATTTTCAAAGTCGCTGCCATTTTTAACAATGGCTCCAACCTGCTTATAGATCAATGAATCGGGGTTGTTGGCAAAGCCGTAAACGACCTCCGTAGTGCCTTGCTCGTTTGTACGCCAGCTCAAATCGAAACCCTGTTTGCTAAGGTTAGAAACGGTAACCGGCGAAGTCAGTTTTATTGAGCCTTCGGTAATAAAATCGGCCATGGTACGGGGTAAAAGCTGGTAGCCATTAACGGTATCGTTGTAATCGTAGGCATATTGCGAACAAATTGCCACAATATCGAGCTCGCCCGATGGAACAATTTGCCCGATAATACCTTCCGAATCGCGGTTAATTCGAATAACGCCCACTTGATTGTTCGCCCTAAAGTTATAGTTTTTATTGCCCTGAAAAGTGCTTCCGGCATTATCGAAAACCACACCATTAATGCGTACCAATTGCGCTTCGTAATGTTCTCCTATTTGATCGATGGTGATTTCAGCCGGACTGTAAAGTTGATTACCGCTTGAAATTACCGTTACTGACGTAACAGGCGATATTTCAAGTAAATTATTGTAATCGACCAATTTACCGGTAACCAAAATTGAATCGCCGGGTACTACATTGGCCATTTTTGTATAATCGTAAGCAGCCAAACCACCTGTATGGTCCTGAAAATAACGGATTCCGCCCAGTTCGGCACCATTGGCAACAATTCCGCCAACAGTTATGTTGCTGTTCACTTTGTTCCGAGCAGTGGCAATTGTTTCTTGCGCGTGTACCGTTGCAGTAAATAACAATAACTGCAACAAAATGAATGAAAAAATTTTGTATGTCATTTTAAATAAAATTAAAACCTGATTTGTAATGAAGTTGAAATATTACGTGGTGCACCAAAAAATACAGTAGCCGATTTGGCATCGAAATCCTGATAAGGCAGCTCACTGTACGAATCGTTGTTTACAGCATCCGATATGTATTTCGTATTCAATACATTCAATACATTAATCCGCCAGCTGAAATACAATTTATCGATGGGCTTAATGCGGAAATTGTAACCGGCATGGAAATTCACCAAGGTATAATCAGGCAATTTCCACGAATCGACCGGGTTGCCGTCTTCGTCGGTAGTCGATTCAGGCGAGAAATCGGCATAATACCTGTCGAAATAGGTTACACGCGCGTTCAAGTAAATATTTTTGATTGGTTCGTAGCGCAAAGCAATCCCCATTTGAGTTTGAGCAGCATCTCCCACATGAATTCCGGTGGCATCGAAATCGATTTG
>JAFGAF010000521.1 GCA_016933815.1 Prolixibacteraceae bacterium | reverse complement strand
TTTAAAAATGTTTTAAGACGAAAAGATACAAACTTTTAAATAATTAGGCCATCGTTTTTGCATTCATTTTACAAAGTAAATGCATTGTACTTTGTATCGCTATAATTCTTAGTTAATTATTGAAAGCAGATGAATAACGGCAACGATTTAACAAATTTAAACATTTGTGTTGTAATTATTCAAATATTACCAACACCTATGGCTTGTATCCGATACAATAAGTTAAAACAAGCATCAGCACAAAAGCTATAAAATTGATGATTCTATTATCTTTGTGCTTTTTAATTAAAACCCAATAGCTTTTTAATAATGAACATTGCATTAATAGGATATGGCCGAATGGGCCACGAGATTGAAAAAATTGCCGTTGATCGCGGCCACAACATTGGATTGATTATCGACATTGATAATCAGCACGATTTGAACCCTGAAAAGCTCAAAGGCATTGATGTTGCCATTGAATTTACAATTCCTGCTTCGGCAATTAATAACTATAAAACATGTTTCGATGCCGGAGTACCCGTTGTTAGTGGTACTACAGGCTGGCTCGATAAATGGGACGAAATAAGCGACTATTGCCTGCAAAAGAACAGTGCTTTCTTTTACGCATCGAACTTTAGCTTGGGAGTTAACCTCTTTTTCGAAATCAACCGTTTGCTTGCCGGGCTAATGAAACCTTTCGATACTTACAATGTTGAAATGACTGAGGTTCATCACACTAAAAAACTCGATGCACCAAGCGGAACAGCTATTTCGCTTGCTAACGACATTATTGAGCAGTACGACCAAATGACAGGCTGGGTAAATCAAAGTTCTGATTCGAAAAGCATACTTGGTATCGAATCGGTTCGCGAAGGCGATGTGCCCGGCATTCATACAATTAAGTACAATTCGGAAGTTGATTATATTGAAATAACTCATAGTGCTAAATCTCGTAAAGGTTTTGCTTTGGGTGCTGTATTGGCTGCCGAATTTTCAGCCGGAAAAAAAGGGCTGCTTACCATGAAAGATTTATTAAACATTGATAAATAATAAAATGAAGAACATTACAATAAACAAATGGGTGAAATTTGCTTTTTGGGGCTTATTGTACCTGCTATGGGTAATTTGGTTGGGAAATTATTGGTTCTTAATTGGTTTACCTGTAATTTTTGATATTTATGTCACTAAAAAAGTTCATTGGGCTTTCTGGAAAAAGAAAAATCCGCCCAATGGAAAACAAACTAAACTGGTTGAGTGGGTCGATGCCATAATTTTTGCAGTTATTGCTGCATCGTTTATTCGTTTGTTCTTTTTCGAAGCGTATGTTATTCCTACCTCATCGATGGAGAAATCAATGTTGGTTGGCGATTATCTTTTTGTGAGTAAAGTGGCTTATGGCCCTAAACTGCCCAATACTCCGCTTTCGTTTCCATTTGTGCACCAGTCGATGCCAATGAGCAACCACAAAGTAAAATCGTATGTTGAATGGATTCAAAAACCTTATAAAAGGCTTAATGGATTAACTACTGTAAAAAACAACGATGTGGTGGTATTTAATTTCCCCGAGGGAGATACTGTTGCCATTAATTTTCCAAGCCAGAATTATCACGATTTGGTGAGAATGTATGGTCGCGACAGGGTTTTGACCGACCAGCGCACTTTTGGGAAAATTTATTCGCGCCCCGTCGATAAAAAGGAAAACTATATTAAACGTTGCATCGGTATTTCGGGCGATGTGATTGAAATAGTTGATGGCGAAGTGTTTATTAACGGCACAGCGCAAATGAAACATATTGGCCGTCAATACAACTATGTTGTTACTACCGACGGTTCGTTGCTTAACCCCCGCGTGCTCGATAAAGTAGGCATTTCGAACGACGACAGGGAGATGTTCTCGGGTGGCAGGTACATGTTCCCGCTAACCGAAAAGCAAGTAAACGAGTTATCGGCTTTGAAAAATGTGGTTTCGGTCAAAAAATTTGTAATGCCTAAAGGAAATTTCGATGTAAATATTTTTCCTCACCACTCCGATTATAAATGGAATGTCGATAATTTTGGACCGCTTTACATCCCCAAAAAGGGCGAAAGCATTGATGTATCGATCGAAAACTTACCATTGTACGAAAGGGTGATTCGCGTTTACGAAGGCAATCAGCTCGAAGTTAAAGACAGTACAGTATTTATTAACGGACAAGCAGCAAAAAGTTATACTTTCAAGCTCAATTATTACTGGATGATGGGCGATAACCGTCACAAATCAGCCGACTCGCGCTTTTGGGGCTTTGTGCCCGAAGATCACGTGGTTGGTAAAGCATCAATTATTTGGATGTCGATGGACAAGGATAAAAATTTCCCTAAAAACATTAGGTTTAATCGTTTGCTTAAGCGTGTACATAAAATGAAGTAAGAGCTTTGTTTATGCTAAAAATATAAATATTAATTAATTGGCTGTAGTTTGCTTTTGTTGGGCTACAGCTTTTTTACATTTATGGAAAACGCAATTTTTTCGACAGCTTACTTAGGACCTGTTCATTATTACGCTCGTTTTATGCAATATGGTCATGTTAAAATTGAACAGTACGACAGCTATCAAAAACAAAGCTACCGTAACCGATGTGCCATTTATGGTGCTAATGGTTTATTGAATTTATCGATACCGGTTGTGAAAAAGCACAAGCAAAAAACTTTGGTGCGCGATATTGAAATTGATTATGCTACCCGTTGGCAGAATAATCATTGGCGATCAATTACTTCGGCTTATAATTCATCGCCGTTTTTTGAGTTTTATGCCCCCGATTTTGAACCTTTTTTTTCCAGAAAGTGTCAATTTTTGATCGATTTTAACATGGAATTGCATCGGCTTATTATCGAACTTCTTGAGCTTGATAATGTTTGCGAGTTGAGTGAAACATTTGAACACAAGTTTGAGGGCGACGACTACAGGGAGCTAATAACTCCAAAAGTGAATCGTGTTTTGAATCATGATGCTGGTTTTATGCCGGTTGCTTATACTCAAACCTATTCCGAAAAACATGGTTTTCTGGGGAACTTGAGTATTGTTGATTTATTGTTCAATACCGGGCCCGAAGCTGAGTCGGTTCTGAAAAAAAGCATCATTTAGCTAATCCTTGGCTTTGTTGGTAAGTTGCTTTATTGTTTTACTGTGCTGGTTGATAATTTGTGACGATGTAGTGTCGTTTTCGAGCTTTTGAAGGTTTTCGTCCCATTGTTTTTGTAGTTCAATCTTCGATTCGTTAATATTTGGCAGGTCAATAATCATTTCGGTTTCGGGCAGGGCAGTTGCAGCTGGTGTAGTCGATAGTGGTCCAAATATTTCGAACCGGTTGTTGGGGCGTTCATTGATGCGCCAGTTAAAACCATCGAGTTTGGTATCTGCATCAACAAGGTTCATTATTGGATTCATCACTCCGGTGGGCGATCCTACAAAGGTTATTCGTTTTATCATGTTGTCGGCCAGGTACAGTATTATATTGCTGCTTTCTGCCTTATTTATTCCAATATAGTCTTTGTCGTCGGCAGGGTAGTAAACCGATTGTCCGTTACCGTTAACATCAATTCGGTACAAACTTTCGCCTTTAATGTAGCCAACCATATTTTTGCCCTTAATTTGGTTGAATTTGGTTGAATCGATTTGTTGAATAATAAAGGCATTGTTGTTCAGATACACTTCGTTAGGAGGTTCCGATTTGTTTATGAATTCAACATTTTCGGCAGTCATTTGGTTTTCCATCGACCAAAGAACCGGGTCGTTGTACATTTTTATGGTTGAATCGTTGGTGAAATAAACCAGTGAATCGCAAATGCCTTGAATATCGGTACGGTAAAAGCGCGATTTGTTGTAAGCTTTCAGCATTTTTGCATCAACGGCCGATGTATCGGGCATTGTATAAAGCGTATCGGCATGCAGAAACAAAGTGTCGCCTTGGTAATATTGCATCCAAACAGCCGAGTCGGTAACCAATGCATATTGTTCAAAATCGTCGTACTTGGCATTTTGTCCGGTAATTATCATGCTGTTTTCGTAATCGTTAATAATTACGTTGTTGCGGGCAATGCCTTCGCCATTCTCGTCGTTGTAAAACAAATAATCGGCTTGTATTTGGGTTTGTTTTCTTTTTATTGTCGATTTTTTGTTCAGCTCGGTTTCGTTAGTTGCCGTGTTAAACCAGCCACCGGTGCCATAAATGTATGTTGAGTCGCCAATAATTTGGGTTTCGCCTTTGAATGTGGCAATTTGAGTTTCGGTATTATAGTACATTGTATCGGTGGTCATGTCGTAGCTTTCATTTTGCAAGCGAACATTGTTGGTGAAAAATAGTTCGTTGTCGCGGGTGTAATAAATGCCAATTAAGCTTGTGAGCGTGTTTGTGCTGTCAACAATTTTACCACCGTACTTGTAATAACCTACTTCGCTGTTCATGTCAAAGTCGAGCGAGTCGGATGTAAGTGTAATGCTTGGGTCTTGAAGTATTACTTTTCGTCGGGCTTTGGCCATTTCGGTATTGCCGTTGTAGTTAATGTATTTCGCCCACAGGTTCAAAGTGTCGTTGCTGATGATATGTACGTTTCCAAAAGCATCAACAGTATTGGTTTTGGCATAAGCCCAAGCGCTGTCGCACTTCATAACAATATTGTTGTGGGTGAGCAAAACATTGCCAATTAATCGGCGAGCCTCGGCTACAACAGTCTCGTCGGATACTAACGAGTCGGCATGTTCAATACGGATTACTTTTTTTGTTTTATTTTGAGAAAAAGAATTTATGCTGCTGTTTGTAAGTAGAATGAAAAGAAGAAGCCTGCCCATAACAGACAGGCTTCGAGATATGTATTTTATTTTGTTATTCATTCAAGAACAGCTATTTATAATAGTTTTTCAATGATTTGTTCAACCGAAATATTTTCGGCTTCGGCTTTGTAGTTTTTGATTATGCGGTGACGCAAAATTGAAACAGCTACAGCTTTAACATCGTCGATATCGGGTGAGTATTTGCCATGCAGGGCTGCGTGTGTTTTTGCTCCAACTACTAAATATTGCGAAGCTCTTGGGCCTGCACCCCATTTTAAAAATTTGTTGCTTATTTCGGTAGCCAGTTCGGTATTGGGGCGTGTTTTTGCTACCAGTGTAACAGCATATTTTAGCACGTTGTCGTTAATAGGCATTTTTCTGATTAGTTTCTGAAAATCAAGTATTTCCTGCTTGCTGATCACACTTTCGAGCTTAACTTCAAGCGAAGAGGTGGTGTTTCTTACAATGGTAATTTCTTCGTCGAATGCCGGATAATCGAGCCAAAGCGAAAACATAAAACGGTCGAGCTGAGCTTCGGGTAGGGGGTAAGTGCCCTCTTGTTCAATGGGGTTTTGAGTAGCCAGTACAAAAAATGGTTGGTCGAGCTTAAAATGATGCCCTGCCGATGTTACCGATTTTTCTTGCATGGCTTCCAATAAAGCTGATTGGGTTTTGGGCGGTGTACGGTTAATCTCGTCGGCCAAAATAATATTGGCAAAAACTGGCCCTTTTATAAATTTGAATTCTTTATTCTGGTCGAGTATTTCGGTACCGATAATGTCGGATGGCATTAAGTCGGGGGTAAACTGAATACGGCTGTATTCAAGCCCCAAAACTTTGGCAATGGTGTTTACCAACAGCGTTTTGGCCAGCCCGGGTACACCAACCAATAAACAGTGACCTTGACTAAATATCGATATTAAAACCTGCTTTACAATGTCGGTTTGGCCGTAAATGGCCTTTCCTATTTCGTTGAGAAGCTGTTGGTGCTTAACGTTTAGCAGGTCAATTCCTTCTTTGTCTCCTTTTATATTCATAATATTGAATTTTTGCAGGTTATTTTACCCATGTTGAGTATTTAAAATCGCAATTCTGGTAGGTCTCGTCAATACGTATGTAGGTTTTATCCTGACGTTCGGCTACCCAATTTTTTATGGTTTCTTCTTGTTTTTGCTGAAGGAACAAATCACTGAGCAAAGGATAATCTTCAGATATGCTGGCAGCGTGAGCGTCAATTTTATTTATGAGCTTAACAATTACAATTACTTCACGCTGCTTATCGTCAATTGTTATAAATGGTTTCGATATCTCATTTACTTGCATGTTAGCAAGAATTTTCGAAACGTCGGGTTTAAGGTTGTTTACTTCGAAACGTGCCGACATGGTTTGTGGGTTAACAACCATACCGCCGTTGTTTCGTGAGTTTTTGTCGTCGGAATAACGCATTGCAGCTTCGCTGAACGAAATTTTATCTTTTCTGATTTCGTTGCTCAGGCTGTCGAGCAATGTTAAAGCTTTTTCTTTTACTTCAATTTCAACTTTAGGTTTCATTAATATGTGTTTTGCACGTATTTGGTCGCCCCGGCGGTCGATTAGCTGAATAATATGGTAACCAAATTCGCTGCGTACAACATTCGATACTTGCCCTTGTTTGAGGTTAAAAGCAACAGCCGAAAAAGCGGGATCCATGGTAGCACGGCCAAAAAATCCCAAATCGCCACCGTCGCGTGCACTGGGGCACTCTGAGTATAGAACGGCAAACATCGAAAAGTTTTCGCCATCTTCGATGCGTTTCTTTATACCCCGAAGTTCGTTTTTAATTCGAATATCTTCTTCTTCGCTCACTTGTGGCACAATTGTGATTTGGGCATACTCGTATTGGGTATTTATTTTGGGCTTTTCGTCGTCGGATAAATCGCGGTAGTAATACCTTACTTCCGATGGAGTAACTTTAACCGGTTCAGTAATCTTGCTTCTCATTTGGCCGCTCATCAGTTCGTCGCGTATAACATCTTTAAGCTCCGATTTAAGCTGAACAATTGGTTTTTTGAAATATTTCTCAACTTCTTTTTCAGAACCCAAATGTTGCATGAAATATTGAATGCGCATGTCGAGTTGTTGATTGATCTGATTATCGGTAATAATAATATTGGTGTCGAGTTCGGCTTCGGCCACCAATAGCTTTTCAATTAACATGTTCTCGAGAATCTCGCATTTCATATCGCCTTCGGATGTAATACCCTGGGCAAGGTTTTGAAGGTACATCGATTCAATTTCGGACTTTAAAACAATGTTGCTACCAATAATGGCAACAATTTGATCGATGGTTTTGTCCTGAGCGAATATGCTGAATGGCAATATGTTGATGATAAATAAAAGTGCCAGTGTTTTCTGTTTCTTTAGCATGGTATAATGTTATTGATTAAAGACCCTAAATTTATTGTATTTTAGGGCATTATTGTATAAACTATCCTTAATTTCTCTTAAAAAATCTAATTTTTTCCGATTCAGTATCAAGTTTCTTATTCGTGGGGCTACAAAATCGAAAGGAGCTGTATTTCCGGCAGCAATGTAGTTGTTTACTACAATGAAGTGATGGTTATTTTCGCTGATGAATTCAATAATATCGTTTTCTTTTATTGTTTGACCCGCTATTGGGCTTTGGTAGTTAATGCTTTGTAAAAAGTTTTCGAGGTACAGCCAATTGTTGTCAAAATGATCGTATTTGGTGGCAAAGCTGTAAATAAAATCTTCAATTCCGGCTAACTCATCGGGGGATGCACCTTTTATTTTTTCTTTAAAGTTAGCAGGTAATTCCAATTCTGTTGGAAAAATCATATATGTAATTCGTACAATCGATCTGTCGAGTTTAAAAAGGTGCATGTTTTCTGAATAAAACTTTTCAAGTTCGGCATTGCTTATTTCATTATTTGAATCCTGACCAATCCTGATGTTTCGGTATTTGTGTATCAGCAATTCCTGACGATACTTTTCAAGTTCCCTCTCGATATCTCTTTTTTCGTTGCTCAACCTGGCTTCTGCTTCGGCTACTAATAGCTGGTTTTTGATCCAGTTAATAATGAATTCGTTAACGAATTCAATGGAGTCGGTTGTGTCGGCATAGCCAATAGGGTTGTGTATGATGTCGCTTTTGTAAAGTTGTTTTCCGGCTGCTTCGGCCACAACAATATCTTTTGTGCCGGGTGCTTGTTGTTTGCACCCCCATAAAAAGAGCAATACTATTGCTGCACAAATGATACTGTTGTTTTTCCGAAACATGTAAAATGTATGTTTAAACTTTTTCGATAGTCTTCAAAAGTTTCTTATTCACTTTCACTTTGTATTTTTTGCGTAGTTTGTTCATCCACTGCTCTTCAAGTACTTTCTGATAGTCGGATACGTAAAGGCCGCGTGCTTCATGCAATGTTTTTGTTTGCCCCGCAGGAACCACTTTACCGTGAACAAATTCAAGCTCTGCATTGAACCTTACAGGAATAATTCCGCCAAATACCATGTGGTCGACACGATCGTTATCGCCTTTTTCCCAACGTCCCGAATAAATACGCACATTGTTTGGGTTGTCTTTGTTGATGATCGATTTAAGTGAGTCGGCATCGGTAATTCCTTGCTCTTCAATAAGTTTTTTGGCCAGTTGGTAGGCTTCGGCATTAAAGCAGCGTATTTGCAAACCTTCGAAGTACTCATCCCATTGGTAAATATCTTTGTGTTGTTCGTAATATTTGTTTAGCCCAACAGTATCGAGTGCTGCTTTGTTCCAAACTTCGTCTTGCATAATGGCAAAAAGCAGCATCCCGTCGCGGTATTCTTGCATAATATTATTGAATTCCGGATATTTTTCTTCCAATTTTGAGCTTTCGTAAAAATCAATTACTTCATCGGCATAGGGTTCGAGGTGCTGAATAACCAAATTGGTTAAAAATTTGCCCGAATTACTCTTTTTCTCTTCTTGCAGTTCCATGTAATTGGCTACAGTATATTGAACATCGGCTACCTGATACATTGGAAGCGACAAAATTTCGGGAGCAATGTTGTTTACTGTATCGCCTTGTGCTTTAAGATGATCGATAAATTTCTGGATGTTGTCATCGAAAGCTTGGAAGTTGTATTCGGCTTTCTTCTTATTCAGGTACGATTGTTTGCTGTGTTTGCTGCGTTTGGGGTCGCGTTTAATTTTTAACGACAATTCGTTTTCCAATTCTTCGAACGGTCTGATTCCCCGCTTGTCGATAAGTTTAATAATGTGCCAACCATATGGTGTTCTTACAGGTTTAGATATTTCACCAACTTCGAGCGCATAAGCAGCATCAATAAATTCATCGACACCAAAAGTGCGGTTGAGCCAGGTCATCTCACCATCTTTGTGCATGGTACTTTGGTCGCCTGAATGTTTACGAACCATTTCGGCAAAATTGGCACCATTTTGTATTTCGTTATAAATGCTGTCGAGTTCTTTTTTATAACGTGCATCTTCTTCGGGCGAAACATTGTCTTTGTCGCTGAATATTTTCATTATATGAGCGGTTTTCACATCGTCTTCGGTTTTTTTGAGATCGGTAACCAAAATAATGTGGTAACCGTGTTTGGTTCTCACTGGCATGCTTATTTCACCAACCGGAGTGCTGTATGCAGCATCTTCGAATTCGGTAATCATTCCAAATGCTTTAAAATAGCGCAAATCGCCGTTGTTGCTTTTTGCCGATGGGTCTTCAGAAAATTCGTAGGCCAGCTTGGCAAAAGGCATTAAACCGTTTACGGCCATATTGTGGAGTTCGATAATCCGGTTGTAAGCCTTTAAGGTGTCTTCGGGCGAAGCGTCGGGGGCAACATTAATAAGAATATGACTTGCTCTGATTTCGTTAACCGTTCGGTAATAGGCAAGTTTAACCATCGAGTCGGTAACAGTAATGTCGGTTAAATAGGGCTTGGCCAGTTCATCGCGGTAACCTGCCAACTCGTCGATAAATGCCTGTACAGTGTCGTAACCCAAATTTTCGGCTTCGATAACTTTAAGCTTGTAATCAACAAAAAGATCGACGTATTCTTCCGGTGTTTTCACTTCGGCTTCGTCGCTCAGTTGAGTGTTGTTTTTCCGGTAAATTGTTTCATATTCTTCTTTTGTAAAGGCTTTGTCGCCAATTTTTACAACAATGTTTTTTTGTGCAAAAATGCTTGTTTGAACAAGTACAAATAATACAAAGAATAATGATCTTCTCATGGTTATAAGTTTAAATTTGAATAAGCAAAAAAAGGTTCGGCACGATTAAATCTGCCGAATCCTTTTAAAACGATTATTTTTTTGAAAAATTATCTGCTGCTGTAATTTGGTGCTTCGCGTGTGATGGCTACATCGTGCGGATGGCTTTCGTTAACGCCCGAAGCGGTAATGCGCGTAAATTTTGCTTGATGCAGTGTTTTTATATTTCTTGCACCGCAATAACCCATTCCGGCGCGCAAGCCGCCGGTTAATTGGTAAAGCACTTCGTAAAGTGTTCCTTTGTAGGGTACGCGAGCTGCAATTCCTTCGGGCACAAGTTTTTTAATGTCGTCTTCCATGTCCTGGAAGTAACGGTCTTTCGATCCGGCCTGCATGGCTTCAACCGAGCCCATTCCGCGGTATGCTTTGAATTTACGTCCCTGAAATAGTATTGTTTCGCCAGGTGATTCTTCAACTCCGGCAAATAATCCGCCTGCCATTACAGAGTCGGCACCGGCTGCAAGAGCTTTTACAATGTCGCCCGAATAGCGCAAACCTCCATCGGCAATAACGGGTACGCCCGAATTTTTTAACGCTTTAGCAACATTATAAATGGCCGAAAGCTGAGGCACGCCAACACCGGCAATTACTCGGGTTGTACAAATTGAGCCGGGGCCAATACCTACTTTTACGGCGTCGGCACCTGCCAATACTAAATCCGATGCTGCTTCGGCAGTAGCAATGTTGCCTACAACAAATTCTTTATCGGGATATTTTGCTTTGGCCCTTTTGAGCACTTCAAGTACGTTTTTAGAATGTCCGTGTGCCGAGTCCATCACAATGGCATCAACATCGGCTTTAATCAACTCGTCGATGCGGTCCATGCTGTCGGCACCAAAACCTACGGCAGCAGCAACTCTCAAACGACCTTTTGTATCTTTACATGAGTTGGGTTTATCTTTGGCTTTAGTAATGTCCTTATAAGTAACCAAACCAATCAATTTGTTGTTTTTGTCAACAACGGGCAGCTTTTCAATTTTATGTTCTTGCAAAATGTAAGCTGCTTTTTCGAGGTCGGTCGATTCGTTGGTGGTTATTAGGTTTGTGCTGGTCATTACTTCGCTAATAGGTTTATCGAAACGTTTTTCGAACCTTAGGTCGCGGTTGGTTACAATACCAACAAGGTAGCCATCTGCATCAACAACAGGTATGCCGCCAATTTTGTACATACTCATCATTTCAAGCACATCGGCTACTGTTTTTTCTTTTTCAACAGTAATCGGGTTGTAAATCATCCCGTTTTCGGCTCTTTTTACCGTAGTAACCTGCCTAACTTGTTCTTCGATGCTCATGTTTTTGTGAATAACACCTATACCACCTTCGCGTGCAATGGAAATGGCCATTTTTGCTTCGGTTACGGTGTCCATGGCAGCCGATACAATCGGTGTTTTGATTGTAATGTTGCGGGTAAACTTCGATGTTAAATCTACATCGCGGGGTAAAACATCGGAATAGGCCGGAATAAGCAGCACATCGTCAAATGTTAAACCTTCGTTGATTACTTTGTCTGATAAGAATGACATACAATTGTTATTTATTTGAAATTTGTGTGCAAAGCTAAAAAAAATCGCTTAATGTAATGGTGTTGTTGTGTCGAATATTGCTTATTATTGTTAGGTAAATCCTTAAAAAATTTTAAGTTTACCCAACAGTTGTTAAAAAGTATTTAGCTTGAGCGAATTTACCAACATATTGCAAAAGTACTGGGGCTACCCATCGTTTAGACCTTTACAGGAAGATATAATCAGACAGGTGGCTGCCGGAAACGATACGCTTGGTTTAATGCCTACCGGTGGTGGCAAATCGGTGGTTTTTCAGGTTTTTGCTTTATCGAAACCTGGTATGTGTTTGGTTATTACGCCTTTAATTGCTCTAATGAAGGATCAGGTTGAAAACCTAACCAAGCGCGGAATTAAAGCTTTGGCCATTTACTCGGGCATGACCCGCGAAGAGATGAAAGTTGCTCTCGACAATGCTACATGGGGCGATTATAAATTCCTTTATCTGTCGCCCGAACGTATTGCAACCGAGCGGTTTAAAGAACGACTGGCTAAAATGAACATTAACCTGATTGCCATTGACGAAGCGCATTGTATTTCGCAATGGGGTTACGATTTCAGGCCTTCGTACCTTAATATTGCCAACTTGAGGGAGTTGTTGCCCGGTGTTAATGTAATGGCACTTACCGCAACAGCAACCGGCCGCGTTGTTGACGATATTCAGGAAAAACTGAATTTTTCAAAGAAAAATGTACTTCGCAAAAGTTTCAAACGCGAAAACCTGATTTATAAAGTACGTATCGAAGAAGACAAACCCGGCTATTTGGTACGCACTTTAAAATCGTCGAAGGGCAGTGGAGTTATTTATACGCGTAGTCGAAAAAAAACGAAGGAAATTGCCGAGATGCTTCAAAAAGAAGGGCTCAGCGTAACTTATTACCATGCCGGCTTGGCCTCCGAAACGCGCAATGCAAGGCAGGAAGCCTGGATTCAAGGGCGCTTCAAAATTATGGTGGCTACCAATGCTTTTGGCATGGGTATCGATAAGCCCGATGTGCGCTTTGTTGTGCATGTTGATTTGCCCGATTCGATTGAGGCTTATTTTCAGGAAGCCGGCAGGGCAGGGCGCGACGGGAAAAAAGCTGTTGCCCTTTTGCTTTTCAACAATACCGATAAGGTAAGGCTTAAAAAAGGAATCAACGAAAAATTTCCGCCCCCCGACCATATTAAACGTATTTACGAGGCTTTGTGCAATTATTTTCAGGTTGCCGAAGGTTTTGGCAAAGGGATGAGTTACGATTTCGACCTAATTGATTTTGCAAAAAAATATCAGTTCTCGTTTGCCCATGTGCTGAGTTCGTTAAAAATCCTCGAACGTGACGATTATTTGCAACTTACCGATGAGCTTAACCGAGGTTCGTTGGTGCATTTCAGGGTTAACCGCGACGATTTGTACCGTTTTCAGGTGGCCAATATTGCATTCGATTCGTTTATTAAATTGTTGCTCCGTTCGTACACCGGTATGTTTACCGATTATACAGCCATTAACGAGCAATTGCTTGCTAAGCGGGCCAATATTGCTATTGAGCTGGTTTATAAATACCTGAATGCGCTCGATACACAAAAAATAATTCATTATTTGCCCAAAAAAGAAACGCCTTTTATTGTTTTTTTGAAAGAACGCCTGCCCATAAAACGTTTGGTAATTTCGGCCGAGAATTATACCGAAAGGAAGCAAGTATATGTCGATCAGGTTGAAGCCATGCTTAACTATGCTTCGAGCAATGCTACCTGCCGAAGCCAATTGCTGTTGCGTTATTTCGACGAGAAAAATGCAACCCGTTGTGGCGAGTGCGATGTTTGCTTAAGTTTAAATGATTTGGGTATCAGCAATGTTGAGTTTGAGCGTATTAAAACAGACATTAAAACCCAATTGTTAAAACAAGCCATGTTGCAACACGAATTATTTTTTAAACTGAGCGGAAACGAAGATCACAAACAGTTGGTTATTCGCTGGTTGCTCGATAATGAAAAAATCATTAAACGGATTGATCAAAAACTGGAATGGAAAAAATAACCTGAGTAAGATTTTTGCATCGAACTCAGGTTAACCAATATGTTAGTAGCTTATTTATTGCTTCTTTTTCTTTCGTGCTCTTTCAATAGAATTTTTCTGAGCCTTATCGACTTTGGCGTAATTTCTACATACTCGTCGTGCTGAATGTATTCAAGGGCTTCTTCGAGACTGAAAACAATTGGTGGCGCCAGCTTGGCCTTGTCGTCGGCACCCGAAGCACGCATGTTGGTCAGTTTCTTGGTTTTGGTAATGTTAAGCGTAATGTCTTCCTCTCGAGTGTTTTCGCCAACTACCTGTCCTTCGTAAACATCGTCGCCGGGTTTCACAAAAAACTTGCCCCTGTCTTGCAGTTTGTCGAGGGCGTATGCTATTGCAGTGCCTGTTTCGAGGCAAACCAACGAACCATTGTTGCGTTTGTCGATATCGCCCTTATAAGCTTGAAATTCGATAAAGCGGTGTGCCATAATTGCTTCTCCGGCAGTAGCGGTAAGCACATTGTTGCGTAAACCTATTATACCACGCGAAGGGATGTGGAATTCCAAAACCGTACGGTCGCCTTTGCGTTCCATGCTCAGCAATTCGCCTTTTCTGCGGGTTACCAGTTCAATAACTTTGCCTGAGTAATCGTCGAGTACATCAACGGTAAGTTCTTCTACCGGTTCGCTTTTAACACCGTCGATGTGCTTTATAATTACTTGCGGCTGACCTACTTGCAGTTCAAAGCCTTCGCGGCGCATGGTTTCAATCAATATTGAGAGGTGGAGTACCCCACGGCCAAAAACATTCCACGAGTCGGAACTGTTGGTATCTTCAACCCTTAAGGCAAGGTTACGTTCAAGCTCTTTTTGCAACCTGTCGTAAATATGTCGCGAGGTAACAAATTTACCTTCTTTACCAAAAAACGGCGAGTTGTTAATGGTGAATAACATACTCATGGTAGGTTCGTCGATGGTAATTGGGGGCAGTGGTTCGGGGTTATCGATATCGGCAATGGTGTCGCCTATCTCAAAGTTTTCGATGCCCACCAAAGCACATATATCGCCGGCTTCGACGCTGCTAACTTTTGTGCGACCCAAACCGATAAATACATGCAGTTCTTTAACTCTAGTACGAACAATTGAACCATCGCGGTGGCAAAGGCTAACTTGTTGCCCTTCTTTGAGCGAGCCGCGTTGCAAACGGCCAATGGCAATACGCCCTGTGTAAGGCGAAAAATCGATTGATGTAATTAACAGCTGAGTTGTACCTTTATCGATACGGGGCTCGGGTATGTATTTAATAATGGTATCGAGCAAGTCGATTATGTTATCGGTTTTGCGTTTAACATCGGTCGACATCCACCCTTCTTTGGCCGACCCGTAAAGGGTAGGGAAGTTGAGCTGATCTTCGGTAGCATCGAGGTTAAACATCAGGTCGAAAACCATTTCGTGCACCTCTTCGGGGCGACAGTTGGGCTTGTCAACTTTGTTGATTACCACAATGGGCTTTAATCCAAGTGCAATAGCCTTTTGCAAAACAAAGCGTGTTTGCGGCATGGGGCCTTCAAAAGCATCAACCAACAAAAGTACACCATCGGCCATGTTTAAAACGCGTTCAACTTCACCACCAAAGTCGGCGTGACCCGGGGTGTCAATTATGTTGATTTTAGTATTGTTGTAGTTAACCGATACGTTTTTCGAAACAATGGTGATGCCCCTTTCGCGTTCAAGGTCGTTGTTGTCCATTATGAGCTCGCCGGGGCGTTCGTGGTCTTTAAAAAGTTTACCTGCTAGTAACATCTTGTCAACCAGTGTAGTTTTCCCATGGTCAACGTGGGCAATAATTGCAATATTTTTAATCGACATTTTTTTCTTTTTTAAAGTCGCGCAAAAGTAGAGGTTTTGAAACAATAACAAGGGTTAGGCATTTTAATTGAAGCAAAACCAATAATGAAACAACAATTAGTTAACAAAGTTGATTGTTCAAAATGCATATTCAAATTTTTTATATGAATTCTGAGTACAACAGTTGCCATGTGGTTAAAAATAGTGTTGAGCAGCTAATTTTGCCCGAATGCCCTTTTGTTGTTACTGCCAATAGCGATCAACAATTGGTGGTTCAATAATTACTTCGATTGTTTGTTAGAAAAGCTTAATGCCAACCGACAGTAAATAAGCCCTGTTTTTGGCAATAAACTGGTTTTCGGGCGCCAAAATATTCGAGCTATTTTCGATTCGGGCATCCAAGGTTATGAACCAGATATCCAATCCCGCGCCAATTTGCCACCCCATGTATCTTCTGCTTAAATCGTTTACATTCAGGTTGCTAATTTCAGTATAAAACGAATTGGCAGTAACAAATGTAAAAACGGGCCCAACACAAAACCTGAATTTTATCAAATCGCGGTTAATAATTTTATAGCCAAGCAATATGGGTAGGTCAATCGATTGGTAGTTAAAAGTTGTAGCCGATGGTATTTGTTCCTCGGTAGTGTTAACCGGTTTAATAATACCTCCTTTGGTGTTAAAATACACTTCGGGTTGCGCGTAAACAGACCCTGCATTTAAACGTAAAAAAGCACCTGCAAAATGATTGTTGATTTGATCGGATTGTAAGTTCTGATTCAATACCATATCGAAATTGGTCATCATTACCGAACTGTTGGTCCCGTATTTTATGCCAATATTAACAGGTCCATCGGCTAATGACCACAGCGAAGAAAAGGTGAACAACAAAATTATCCAA
>JAFGAF010000070.1 GCA_016933815.1 Prolixibacteraceae bacterium | reverse complement strand
TTCATACCTGAAATAAAAGATATTGTATTTGAAAAATATCCTGTACCGTATGCCGAATTTGTTAAGGTGAATTTACATGTTGAGCCAACAGGTTCAATTTTACATTCAACTTTTTGTTTTCCACCTTCCAGTTTCGATGCATCAACAGTTACATCGGGGTATTTAATGCTCGATTCTTTGAATAAAGTTGAAGGCAACGAATTCAAATTATGTGTTTCTGTTGTTTCGAAAGAGGGATTTTGTGCCGATAGCGTTTTTGTAATTCAATTACAACCATGAAAAATGTTTTGATAAAAATATGGTTGTTGTTTCTTCTTATATTCAGTTTTATAACTGTTTGGTCGGTGCCTCCCGACACCTTGGTGGTTTACGAATATGTGCATGTTACCGATACAATATGGGTTGAAAAACCAATATTGCCCATTAAAAAATTCAAGGAGTTGCCACAATGTAGAAGTGTTGAAAAATCAGAAATGCAACTTGAGCTTTTTTCGGTCAACAAAGCTGCAACCATTTCTGAAAATGACATCATATTATCAACAGCTAATAAAAATACTGATAATATGAAACGAACAGCTTTGGCAGCCATAACGCTTTTGACTATTAATACAGCAGTATATCCGCAATCGGATATTACAAATACCCTTGGTTTTTATGTGAAGGGGAATTCTGTATCACAAACACATTGGTATCCGGGCATTAGCCAATACATCGACTATTTTTACGAACAGAATTCAAATGGGTACATAAACGAAGAAAGTTATACCGAAAAGAATTTCGGGCGATATGCTACCAATAATCTGGCAACTTTGGGTTTTGGACTACGTTATGAGCATTTTATAAATAAACGTTTCAGTTTGGTTTCCAATGCCGGTTATTTGTTGCGTGGCTGCACCGATGGTAGAAAAAACTATGTGTCGCAAGAGACCAATCATGGAGGTACCGTTAGCCTAACCGAAAGGTCACCACAAAAAAACAAGTTTCACAACGCTTCGGCCGATGTGTCGTTAAAATGGAGAAATAAAAAGAAGCGTTCGCTCAACCCGTATTTGTATGCCGGTATGCGTTTCGATTATACTTTGTGGCGTCAGATTGAATATCAGATAGACAGGGCTAACCCTTTTCCCGAATCGAGTTACAAG
>JAFGAF010000009.1 GCA_016933815.1 Prolixibacteraceae bacterium | reverse complement strand
CCATAACCGGCAAAATAGGGCCAAAAATTTCTTCCTGCATAATCGGAAAATCGGGTTCAATGTTGTCGATAATGGTTGGGGAAATGTAGCGTTCTTTAGGGTCGGTTTCTCCACCAAAAACAATTTGCCCATGTTGTATCAATTTTTCGAGCCTTTGCATGGCCTTTTCGTTAACAATTCGGGGGTAATATTCGCTTTCTTTTATGCTGTTTCCAAAAAATTGGGTGATGTGAAATGCAATGCGTTCAAGCAATTCGGCTTTAACATTTTTATGAACAAACAAATAATCGGGGGCAATGCAGGTTTGTCCGGCGTTAATGGTTTTTCCCCAGGCAATGCGTTTAGCCGCAATATCAACATTTGCGCTTTTATCGACAATACAGGGGCTTTTACCGCCCAATTCGAGAATAACCGGAGTAAGGTTTTTAGCGGCGGCCTGCATAACCACTTTCCCCACGTCGGGACTGCCGGTGTAAAAAATAACATCGAAACGCTGTTCGAGCAAAAATGCATTCACCTTACGGTCGCCTTGTGCCAGTGCAATGTATTGCTCGGGAAATGTTGCTTTTATTAACTTATCCATTACAGCTGCAACTGTTGGCGTATATGGCGATGGTTTCAGCATGGCACAACAGCCTGCCGATATGGCGCCAACCAATGGGTTCATCAGCAACTGAAACGGATAATTCCACGGAGCAATAATTAACGATACACCCAAAGGTTCAAAAATGATGCGGCTTTTCGATGGCCATAAATAAAGCGGTGTAGCAACACGTTTGGGTCTTGCCCAACGCCGAAGGTGTTTAATATGAATGTCGATTTCCTGAGTAACTATGCTAATTTCGGTAAGGAATGCCTCGTGGTACGACTTGTGCAAATCGGTGTGCAAAGCATCGGTAATTTCCTTCTCGTAGTTTTTTATGGCTGCTTTGAATTTGCGCAGGTTTTCAATCCTGAACTTGATGTTCCGGGTCTCGCCGCTTGCATAAAATGCTTTTTGCGAAATGATTATATTTTCAATTATTTCGTTCATCGTTTTTCTTAGCCTACCGGATAGCTTAATGGAGCATCGGGGCCAATGGGCAAGCCCAGTAACATCCAAATTACCAGAATAATTGTCCAAACTATCAGGAATACAATGGAGTAGGGCAGCATGGTAGCAATGATGGTGCCTATGCCTGCCTTGGGTTCATATTTCTGCATAAAGGCTACAATAAGTGCAAAATACGACATCATTGGCGAAATAATATTGGTAACACTGTCGCCAATACGGTAAACCACTTGGGTCATTTCGGGCGAAATACCTATAAGCATGAACATGGGAATAAAAACCGGTGCCATTACCGTCCATTTTGCCGAGGCGCTACCCATAAACAAATTGATAAAAGCAGTGAGTAAAATAAAGCTGATCATGAGCGGTATCATGCCAAAACCCGAAGCTTGCAAAAATTCGGCGCCTTTTATGGCGAAAATCAACCCCAAGTTGGTCCATTTAAAATAGGCCACAAATTGGGCGGCAAAGAAAACCAACACAATGTAAATTCCCAGTGTGGACATGGCTTTGCCCATACCGTTCATCACGTCTGTATCGTTTTTGATTTTGCGTGCGCCAATGCCATATACAACGCCCAAAATAGCTGCACCCAAAAATATGATACTGATTATTCCCTTCATAAAAGGTGAATGCAATAGGCTACCTGTTTGTGAGTCGCGTAAAAAGCCGTTAGCCGGAAGGGTCCCCCAAAGAACAAGGGCTACAATTACAATGCTTGCTATAAGTGCGAATTTCAATCCGCGTTTTTCGTCTTTATCCAGTTCGCCAATGCCTTCGGTGGCTTGTTCGCCTTTGTATTCGCCCAAGCGCGGAACAACAATTTTTTCGGTTACCCAAGTTCCTGCAATGGCAATAAAAAAGGTTGAAGCAAACATGAAATAGAAGTTGGCTGCCGGGTTAACCATGTAGGTGCTGTCGATAATATGGGCCGCCTCCTGCGAAAGTCCTGCCAACAGCGGATCGATGGTGCCCAGCAATAAGTTGGCGCTGTACCCGCCCGATACGCCTGCAAAAGCAGCAGCCATTCCGGCAATTGGATGCCTGCCTACCGCTAAAAAGATAATGGCCGCTAAGGGAATGAGTAACACATAACCCACCTCGCTGGCCGTGTTCGACAAAATACCTGCAAAAACAATTACAAAAGTAAGCATGCGTTTAGGTGCCGACAATACCAAAAGCTTTAAAGCTGCGCCTATTAATCCGCTACTTTCGGCAACACCTATGCCCAACATGGCCACCAAAACAACGCCCAAAGGTGCAAAACCGGTAAAGTTGCGTACCATTTCGGTAAGTATGAGGTGCAAGCCATCGCGGCTTAAAAGGTTAACGGGCACAATGGTTTCGCCGGTGCCGGGGTGTATAACCGATATGTCGAACAGGCTGGTGAAAAACGATATGACCAAAATCAACAAAGCAAAAATTAAAAACAGGGTTGCCGGATGGGGCAGCATGTTGCCCACTTTTTCGATTACTGTAAGAAAACGGTCGAAACGGCCTTTGCCGTTGATCTTGTTTTTAGCCATACCAATTTTTTAAAAGTTATCAATTCACAAAAAAACTAAAAAAAACCCATATAAAAGAATGACATATCCGATATTGAGGGAACATTCGTTTTTGATATTCTACATAAAAACCGAAAAACATTATCTTTGTTTGCCATTGATAAAAGCTTAAGCCTTATTTTTTGTGCTTTGGTTTTTAATGTATTGTCTTAAGATTTAATATTCAAATAGATAAGTGTATGTCCACAGAAAAAAGATATGTCGAAACACCTTTAATGAAACAATATTATGCCATTAAAGAGAAGCACCCCGATGCGGTGTTGCTTTTTCGTGTGGGCGATTTTTACGAAACTTTTGGCGAGGATGCCATTAAAGCTGCCGGCATTTTAGGCATCACTTTAACCCGCAGGGCAAATGGTGCAGCCAGCTATGTTGAGTTAGCCGGTTTTCCGCATCATGCGCTCGATACCTATTTGCCCAAGTTGGTGAGGGCAGGGCAAAGGGTGGCCATTTGCGAGCAGCTCGAAGATCCAAAAATGACCAAAACCATCGTTAAACGTGGCATTACCGAGCTGGTTACCCCCGGGGTTTCCATTAACGACAATATTCTGAATCACCGCGAAAATAATTTTTTGGCTTCGGTTCATTTCGATAAGAAAATGGCCGGCGTGGCTTTTCTCGATATCTCGACAGGTGAATTTCTTACAGCCGAAGGTTCTTTCGAGTATGTCGATAAGTTGCTCAACTCGTTTCAACCTAAAGAAGTGCTTTACCAACGTGGTAAGGAGGTGATGTTTAACGAACATTTTGGCCACAAATTTTACACTTTCACACTCGACGATTGGGTTTATACCACCGATGCTGCTAACGACAGGCTTTTGCGCCACTTCGAGGTAAAAACGTTGAAAGGCTTTGGTGTACATCGCCTCGAGTATGGGGTGATGGCTGCCGGTGCCATTTTGCATTATCTCGATATTACCCAGCACCACCATGTGAAACACATTTCGAACCTGGCCCGCATTGAAGAAGACCGCTTTGTTTGGCTCGACCGTTTTACGGTTCGAAACCTCGAACTCATAAACCCGCTTAACGAAGGTGGCAAAACACTTGTAGGTGTTATCGATCGTACTTTAACCCCCATGGGAGCCCGTATGTTGCGCCGCTGGGTTTCGTTCCCATTAAAAAATGTGCAGGCCATTAATAACCGCCTCGATGCGGTGGAATGTTTCTGTCAGAATAACGATTTAAAAGAAAGCGTTGAAGACAATGTGCGCGAGCTGGGCGATTTGGAACGCATTATTTCGAAAGTTGCCGTTCAGCGAATTAACCCGCGCGAAGTAGTGCAGCTTAAAATTGCATTGCAAGCCATTTCGCCCATTAAAAAACTTTGTGCACAATCGGGCAATGCTACGCTCGAAAAATATGCCGAACAATTGAACCCTTGCCAACTAATTGCCGATCGGATTGAAAAAGAGATATATCCCGATCCGCCTTCGCAGATTAACCGCGGTGGGGTTGTTGCACGTGGCGTAAATGCCGAACTCGATGAGCTGCGCGAAATAAAAACTACCGGCAAGGATTTCTTGTTAAAAATGCAGGAGCGCGAAATTGAACGTACAGGAATAACATCGCTTAAAATTAGTTTTAACAATGTTTTCGGGTACTACATCGAAGTACGCAATACGCATAAAGATAAAGTGCCTGCCGAGTGGATCAGAAAGCAAACCCTTGTTAGTGCCGAGCGCTACATTACCGAGGAGCTGAAAGAATACGAATCGAAAATATTGGGTGCCGAGGAGAAAATTCTTCAGTTGGAAGGCCGTTTGTTCGACGAGTTGGT